>JBGOXH010000230.1:0-4745 GCA_041479075.1 Bacteroidia bacterium
ACAGACGCTGGTAAATGCTGAACGCTATATTACTGAGGAGCTTAAGGAATATGAAAATAAAATATTTGGTGCCGAAGAAAAAATCCTTGACCTTGAAACAAAGCTCTTCAACGATCTTGTTCTTGCAACACTTGAATACATCCCTCAGATTCAGCTGAATTCATCTCTTATCGGAAAACTTGATTGCCTTCAGTCGTTTGCTGTTCTTTCAATTGAAAATAATTATGTTAGACCTTTGCTTGATGATTCTAAAACCTTAGATATATCTGACGGCCGCCATCCGGTAATAGAAAAACAATTACCGGTCGGAGAGTCCTATGTTCCGAACGACCTGATTCTGGATACCGACGATCAACAGATCATCATTCTTACGGGACCAAATATGTCAGGTAAATCAGCCCTGTTAAGACAAACAGCTCTTATTGTTTTAATGGCCCAGATGGGATGTTTTGTTCCTGCCAAAGCAGCAAAAATCGGTATCGTCGACAAAATATTTACAAGAGTCGGTGCATCTGATAATATAAGCCTTGGTGAATCGACATTCATGGTCGAAATGAATGAAACAGCCAGCATTCTTAATAACCTTTCCGACAGAAGCCTTATACTGCTTGATGAGATCGGCAGGGGTACGAGCACTTATGACGGTATTTCGATTGCATGGGCGATGGTGGAATATCTTCATGAAAGCAAGCTCAGAGCCAAGATCCTCTTTGCGACTCATTATCACGAGCTTAATGAGATGGAAAACTCATTTTCAAGAGTTAAGAATTATAATGTTTCAATCAAAGAGATGAACAATAAAGTCATCTTTTTAAGGAAATTGAAAAGAGGTGGGAGTGAGCACAGCTTCGGGATCCATGTTGCAAAAATGGCAGGTATGCCGAGAAGTGTTGTAAATAGAGCTGATGAAATATTGAAAGAGCTTGAACAAAGCCATGTTAAGCAGGAGCTTACCAAACCGATTGCAGATCTTGCTGATCACAGGGAAGGTATGCAATTGAGCATTTTTCAGCTCGATGATCCTGTACTTAAACAAATACGCGATGAAATCCTTGAGATCGATATTAATAACCTCACTCCGGTCGAGGCTTTAAATAAACTTTACAATATTAAAAAGTTACTTAAGTGAAAGTTCTGATAGCAGAAGATGAACCAAAAGTAGCATCCTTTATTAAGAAAAGTCTTCCATTTAAGAATATTATATCCTGGATTGCGAGAGTCTCAACTGTAATAGGACTCATGATAATATTATCCTTCTGTGAAAAAACCTATAACATCGTAGAAGTAGAAGAAGCAAATAAATCTACCTATTTAAATTTAGAGACCAGAATCAGAAAGAAATATGATTATATGGCAAATTTCACCTGGGATCAATATCTGGAGCTTTTAACCGCCTTATCAGATAGCAAATTTATCGTATTACCTCTTAATGAAATGCGAAATACTTATAGTAATTCGTCAGTAGTAGTCGGATTGAGACATGATATAGATTTAAATCCTTTCAAGGCATTGGAAATGGCAAAGATAGAGATGCGATACGGATTCAGAGCTACTTATTTTATTCTGGCAACTAGTGATTATTATGGTACAATTAACGATTCTCAGATAATCAGAAATCCCGGAACGGATAGTTTATATAAAGAATTGCATAACACCGGAGCAGAAATTGGTATTCATAACGACCTGATAAGTATAATGATACTTAATAACTGGGATCCGTTTAAATTTAATAAAGAAGAATTGAGGTATTATAAATCACTCCACATTCCCATTCATGGAACGGCTTCCCATGGAGGATACATTAACAGAGAATTAGGTGTAAGTAATTATGAAATTTTTTCGGATTTTGCCAAGAGTGACACTGTTAGCTACATGGGTAAAATATATCTTTTGGGGCAACACAGTCTAAGCGAATTCAGATTCAGTTATGAGGCATATCATATTAATTTCAATAAATACTTTTCAGAATCCGGTGGCATATGGAATGATAATGAAGGATTTAAAGATGTGCTGGAAAAAATTAGAACAAGTGTACCAGGCGACAGAATTCAGATTCTGACACATCCTGAACGATGGGGGGGGAAAAATGACACAATAATAAAAACATCAATCCCTGCCCGGATAGATTCTGTCTCAAATGATAATTCGGGACAATACATTCAAGATTAAAGTCCAATACTCAATTTTGTTTTTAGATTCCAAGCTTCTGAATTTGGTTTCATGGTTTACTTTTATCATATTTACTACATATTTTTCTGTTTTAATTTAAAATAAGTAATCATGAAAAGATATGTTTTCATTCTACTTGTACTTTTTTTGAATTCATTAATCAAACCAGTTGAAATAGATGGGCAGTTTGGCACGGTAAAACAAACCAAACTAATTAATTTTGATCTGCAATCTTCTGCACTGATAAAAGCAAAAGGGGAGGAGATTTCAACAACACAGTACAAGTCAGATGTTTACTGGTTCCCTGTAAAGGTTCCTTCAACGGTTCTTACCGGACTGGTCGCAAATAATATCTATCCCGATCCTTATACGGGATTAAATAATATGCTGATCCCCGATGCATCCGATAAGTTCAATAAGAAATACAACCTGGAGCAGTACAGCTTTCTGCCGGACGATAATAATCCCTGGAAGAAACCTTACTGGTACCGGACAACCTTTAAAGTACCGCTGGATGATCAGGGACGTCATTTTCAGCTGATATTTAAGGGAATAAACTACAGAGCAGCGGTTTGGGTTAACGGAAAGCAGATTGCTGATTCCACTCAGATGGCAGGTATGTTTGCTGAGTACAGCCTTGATATTTCAAAGAATATTGTACCTGGAAAAGACAATGTTCTGGCAGTGAAAATTTATCCGCTTGATTATCCCGGTTTGCCATCTACGGAACAGCTGGAAGCCTTTGGCGATTTCTATCCGAACGGAGGACCAACAGGCGATATTGGTAAAAACGTTACTATGCTTTGTTCTGTAGGGTGGGACTGGATACCACCTGTCAGGGATCGCAATATAGGATTATGGCTTCCGGTCTATCTGAGAACTTCCGGAGCAGTTACAATAAGTCATCCGAAGCTGGTGACTGAGCTTCCCGGCCTTCCTGATACATCAGCGGCAAAACTTTCACTTAGCCTGACATTGCTGAATCACAATAATGCTGATGAAAATGGCACACTTTCGGTATTCATCAGTCCGGAAAATTTTACTGGAGCAACCATAAAGTTTTCCAGATCAATTGCTGTTCAGGGAAGCAAATCTTCAGCCGTCGATTTAAACGGGACAAATACCCGGGAGCTTAATATCAGCAACCCGATGCTCTGGTGGCCAAACGGCAATGGAAAGCCAAATCTGTACAGAATCAGACTTCAGTATTCAGGTGTCTCAGGTGTTTCCGATGATACTACATTCATTTTCGGGATCAGGACAGTTTCAACAAAAGCGGTAAATGTAAATGGATTCTGGCGGCGCGATTTTTATGTGAACGGGAAAAGGATACAGCTTGTTGGAGGTGCATGGGTACCCGATATGATGCTCAACCGTGATTCGACACGATACGACTATGAAATGCATCTTTGTCGCAATGCCAATGTTAACCTGGTCAGGATCTGGGGCGGAGGCGTTACTCCCTGCGATGAATTCTTTGAGGCTGCCGACAGGTATGGACTACTGGTATGGTCCGACTTCTGGGTAACGGGTGATACTCAGGGAGAATTCAAAGGCTCCCCTGACTGGCCCCTCGAAGGCAATGTATTTAAAAAGAATGTCATAAGCACAATTTACAGAATACGGAATCATCCGAGCCTGCTTGTCTGGACAGGCGGCAATGAGGGACATGCAAGAAAAGAGCTTTATGATTTTATGCGAAACAGCATTATTGAATATGATGGTACACGTCCGTTTATTCCCAGTTCATCAGGCTGGGCAAGATTACCTGAAGGATGGCCCGGATCATGGCCGGATAATTTACCGACAGGCGTTTACAGCGGAGGGCCATATACCTGGCAGGATCCGAAAAGTTATTATGACAAAGCCATTGAAGGAAGAGACTGGGTATTCAAAGATGAGACCGGTATCCCATCGATGGTTACCTGGGATATCCTGCCAAAGGTAATCCCTAACCTTGTGTGGGACAAGGCATTACCATTCCCCTTAAACGATATGTGGGGTTATCACGATGCAGCATCTGGGAACGGACATTGGGAGTGGTATTACAGAGAAATGATAAGGAGATATGGAGAGCCAAAAAGCATGGAGGATTTTTGCAATAAAATGCAGCTCATGAATGCCATTGGTTACCAGGGTATTTTTGAAGCTGCCGGACATAAGCTGAATGATATCGGCGGTGTGATGCTCTGGAAGATCAATGCAGCATTTCCAAGTGTGGTATGGCAGGTTTATGACTGGTTCCTGCAGACCAATGCAGGTTATTATTTTATGCAGAATGCCTGCGAACCTCTTCATATCCAGCTGAATCTGAGTGATTTAAAGGTCATGATCCTTAACCGAAAATATAATCAGGCACCCAGTCTTACAGCACATGTCCAGGTGTTTGATGCTGATTCAAAATCTGTTTTTAAAGAGGAAGCTTTCTTCAGCCTTGGTCCTTCAGAAGTTAAAGAAACCACTTCACTTTCTGAAGCAATTGGTAAAACAAAGGGTATTGTCTTTGTAGTCCTGAATCTGAAAAACTCTGCCGGGAAGGTAATCTCTCATAATGTTTACTGGCTTTCATCGGATGG
>JBGOXH010000263.1:0-3965 GCA_041479075.1 Bacteroidia bacterium
AAGAATTTGATTTCATTGATTTTGCAATTGCCAGAGAGAAACAGATAAAACGGTATTCCCGAAAAAAGAAGGTTGCACGTATAGATAAATTTAATAAAGAGTGGAAAGAATTATATAATAAGGGGAAAATTGAAGTGCCCCGTTAACCATATCATTAATAAAATAATAAGCGGCCGAATCATTTACCTTGATGGAGATTCCTCATTAAAGCTCGGGATGACAGGATTATGATGCATTGGTTATTGGGGATGGAGATTCCTCGCTTATTGCGTATAACAGGATAAAAAAAATCAAAGGTAATAAGAGATCGAGATTCCTCGCTAGCGCTCGGAATGACAGGAAATTCTTTGGAGTGGTGGGAAGAAGCGGCGATTCGTGGCAGGACTCAGGAAAGAAGGAAATAATACTTGCGAATCGCCGCATCTTCCCTGCCTGCTGCTAGTATACACATGTCATTCCGACGCGAAGCGGAGGAATCTCATACTTATGGAATAAATTATCTGAAAAGAAATTGAACTGGTCTTTTTCCAAATTATTCATTATTCCCGATACACATTTTTATATTTTAAAGATGTACTTTTACACCGTTTTAAATATCGGATTTAATTATGGAAATTTTCGACTGGAAATGTCTGCCTTTCGGTTATATAAGAACCGATTATAATATAAGGTGCAAATATAAAGATGGGAAGTGGAGTAAGCTTGAAGTATCTTCTTCCGAATATATTGATATACATATTGCTGCAACAGGGCTGCATTACGGACAGGAAGCCTTTGAAGGACTGAAAGCATATATGGGCAAGGATGGGAAAATCAGGTTATTCCGGTGGGAGGAAAATGCAAAGAGGCTTCTTCTTTCAGCCGCCGGTGTTAAAATGGCACCTGTTCCGGTCGAAATGTTCAGGGATGCTCTTTCCCAGGTTATTACTCTCAACAAAAAATTTGTACCTCCTTACGGTTCAGGAGCTTCATTATATATAAGACCTCTGCTTTACGGAAGCGGTGCAGAAGTCGGAGTAAAACCTGCGGGTGAATATACTTTTATTGTTTTTGTAACACCTGTCGGACCATATTTCAAAGAAGGCGTCAAACCAGTTAATATGCTTATCTGCAGAGATGTAGACAGAGCAGCTCCATTGGGCACTGGTGTTTTCAAAGTAGGTGGTAATTATGCTGCAAGCCTGCGGGCCCTTGTTAAAGCCAAAGAGGGAGGATATGCAAGCACAATATTTCTTGATGCAAAAGAGAAGAAATATATTGATGAATGCGGACCGGCAAATTTCTTCGGGATAAAGGATAACACATATATCACTCCCAAATCGGAATCGATCCTGAACTCAATAACCAATATGAGCCTGATTGAGATTGCGAAAAGCCTTGGAATGAAGACAGAAAGAAGAAGGATCCCGGTTGAGGAACTGTCAACATTCTCAGAGGCCGGAGCCTGCGGAACGGCAGCTGTCATAAGCCCTATCGGAAAAATCGTCGACCCTGATAAAAACATGATTTATCTGTACTGCAAAGACGGGGAGCCAGGCAAACAGACCATGAAACTTTATAATAAGCTTGTGGCAATCCAGTATGGTGATGAAAAGGATGAATTCGGGTGGATTACCATTGTTGAGTAAGATAAAAGATAAAAGTATAAAGGGAAAAGATAAGAAGGAAGATTGCTTCGTCCCCCGCTTTGCGGGGTCCTCGCAATGACGGATTATCTAAGATGGATCCCCTCCCTGGAGGGGTTAGGGGTGGGTTATTTGTTACAGGAATAAGTATAAATGAAGAAGAACGAAACCGGAACATCGAAAACAAAGCTCAGGAGCTCGTATGTTACTCTTGTTGTGAGTGTTTCGCTTGTGCTTTTCCTGTTAGGAATATTAGGAATAGTTTTGATAAATGCAAGGGGATTATCCGATTATTTCCGCGAGAGCCTCACTTTTTCAGTGATGCTGGAAGATGGGACCAAGGAAGCGGATATCAGACTATTGCAAAAGGATCTTGATGCAAAACATTATGTCAAGTCAACAGAATATATTTCGAAGGATGAAGCTGCTACAAAAATGAAGGAGGAGCTGGGAGAAGATTTTATAAGCTTCCTTGGCGATAATCCGTTACCGCCCACAATCGATGTTTATCTTCTTTCCAGCTATACCAGACCCGACAGTGTTTCGAAGATCGAAAAATATATTCTCCAGTATCCTTTTGTAAAGGAGGTTTATTACCGCGAATCACTGCTGTTTCTGATAAACGAAAACGTTAAGAAGATAAGTCTTTTTCTTCTGGTTATCAGCTCATTCCTTTTCCTTATTGCCCTGACTATTATAAACAATACGATCAGACTTTCAATTTACTCAAAGAGGTTCCTGATCAGGACTATGCAGCTGGTCGGGGCAACCAGATCGTTCATCCGGAGACCTTTTGTAGTTCAGAGCGCTTTTCATGGCTTTATTGCGGCTCTCATAGCAATGTTGCTGCTGATGGGTTTGCTTTATCTTATTGAAAAGGAATTCTTCCTTATGTTTACATTCAACAGTACAAACCTTCTTATTCTTCTCGGAGCCGGAATCATTGTTCTGGGGATAATAATAAATATTATATCAACCTGGTTTTCCGTTAACAGGTATCTTGGCATTTCTGAAGACAAACTATATTATTAAAATATCATGGCCACAAAAAATGACAAAAAGGAAAAACCGAATTTTGCACTGGGACGTGAGAATTACAAATTGCTTGCCATAGGTTTCGGGATCATTATTATTGGTTTCCTGCTAATGCTTGGCGGTAAATCGAAAGATCCCAACGAATTCAGTGAAAACATATTCAGCTTCAGAAGGATCACACTTGCTCCAATAGTTGTTCTGGCAGGATTCATTTTTGAGATCTGGGCCATAATGAAGAAACCGAAAGAAGAAGAAAAATAAAGCGATTGGTGTCTCATCTCTATTTTACTTACCTTAAGAATAAGTCGGCAGTGGGCAGTTGGCAATTCTTTCACTTTGCCAACTGCATTTTGCCAATTGCCAACTAAATGCAAGTGACATTGTTTTTTTTATTAAACACCATTAGTAATAAAAATCATTAATATATATGAACTGGTTTGAAGCTATCGTCCTTGGACTGATACAGGGACTGACTGAATTTATGCCCGTAAGCAGCTCGGGTCACCTCGAAATCGCCAAATTTCTTTTTGGCGTTAATCCGGAATCAAGCTTTTATTTTACTATTGCAGTGCATGGAGCAACTGTTCTGAGCACACTTGTTGTATTCTGGAAAGAGATTGTTTCGCTATTTGCCGGGACATTTAAATTTAAAATGAATGAAGAGACATCATATGGGTTAAAGATCATTATCTCAATGATCCCGGTTGGCATCACGGGTCTGCTTCTTAAAGATCCGATTGAAAGTTTGTTTAACGGGAATATGGTTTTTATCGGATTGATGCTAATGATAACTTCGGCATTGCTGGCAGGCGCACATTTTATTAAAAAAAGGGACAGGAATATTAATTATCTTGACGCACTCATCATTGGCATTGCACAGGCAATAGCCGTCATCCCGGGGATCTCGCGTTCGGGAGCAACCATATCCACAGGACTTATGATCGGCAACAGGAAGGATGAAATAGCAAGGTTTTCATTTCTTATGGTACTTATACCGGTAATCGGAGCAAATCTTATGGAAATTCTGAGCAATGAAGCTGGTACCGGAAGCGTCGGAGTCGGAATAATACTCATTGGATTTCTGACTGCATTTATATCAGGATATTTTGCATGCAAATGGATGATTGGCCTGGTAAAACGAAGCAAGCTTATCTGGTTTTCAATCTATTGTTTGATTGTTGGAATAATATCTGTACTTCTGGGCTAAATGGAGATCAAAGAACAGAACATCTTTGAAAAAGGGGAGGTTCTCCTGTTTGACAAACCTCTTTACTGGACATCCTTTGATCTTGTTAACAAAGTAAG
>JBGOXH010000014.1:0-19822 GCA_041479075.1 Bacteroidia bacterium
CTGTACAGGTTTTGAGAGCTATCCGTAGACTTCGCCCTCAAGAAATAGACAATTTTTCCATCAATAAGGCTAGTGTGATAACTCAGCAATTTGATGCTGTTTTTGTGGGGATAAAAATAGGAGGCTGGATTATCGGAGGATTTTCAATTCTTGTAGGCGGGTTCGGTATTGCGAATATTATGTTCGTTTCAGTAAGGGAAAGAACAAATATTATAGGCATCCAGAAAGCTCTTGGTGCTAAACGATCTTTTATCCTTCAGCAATTTCTGACCGAATCAGTGTTACTTTCAGTTATTGGCGGGTTGCTGGGAGTTTTAATGATCTTCATCGGAACTCTCGTTATAAATTATCTGTACGAACTCAACATGCATATTACTCTTGGAAATATAATTCTTGCTGTGGTCATCTCAGCAATTATTGGAATTGTAGCCGGTTATGCACCTGCTTATTCTGCCGCTAAAATGAATCCGGTTGATGCAATCGGTTATTCATTCGGATAGAATCCTTTGATTTTCAATCCAGTTAGTCAGTTCAATAAACTGTTCCACAGACAATTGTTCGGGTCTTAAATTGAAATCTTTATAATCTTCTCTTTTAAGGTTAAAGGCAGATTTAATTGAGTTTCTTAATGTCTTCCTTCTCTGGTTAAAGCCGGCTTTTACAGTTTTAATGAATAATGCTTCGTTACATCCAAGATCAATTATTTTGTTTCTCTTTAATCTGATCACACCTGATTTTACTTTAGGAGGTGGCACGAAAACATGTTCAGGTACAGTAAAAAGATATTCGGTTTCATAATATGCCTGGAGAAGAACACTGAGTATGCCATAAGTTTTTGATCCTGGGGAAGCACAGATTCTTTCAGCAACTTCCTTCTGTAACATTCCGCACACTTCTATTATTTTATCCTTGTGCTTCAGTACTTTAAACAGGATCTGGCTTGAGATATTATACGGGAAATTTCCGATTACAGCCATTTTATCCGGAAAAAATCTATCAATATCCAAATCCAGAAAATCACCTCTGATTATCTCTTTTATTTCAGGAAAGTTTTCCCTCAGAAAATGAACTGATTCGTTATCAATTTCTATGACTCTGAAATCATTGAATTTTCTTTCCAGCAGGAAGCTTGTAAGCATTCCTGTTCCTGGCCCGATTTCAAGAACAGAATTATACCCTGTGCCTGTAAGTGTATTGGTAATTTTAGCTGCTATGCTCTTATCTCTAAGAAAGTGCTGACCAAGGTTCTTTTTTGGATGTATTTTACCCATATTTCCTCAAATAAGCTTTAACATTTGCTTAAATCTGCAACAGTTCCCTTCCGAATCTCCTCCAGATGGGCAATTTGAGGGTTTCAAGCCAGATAATGAAACGCTTAAGTATATTATAATAAAGTGTTATAAAGAAAATCAGGATCATAATCCAGATCATTGCTATATTAAAAATCATAGTATCTATCTTCAGATTCCCAAGAAGTTTATATGGTGCATAAAAATGAGCCCGCCCAAATTTTGATCCGGGAACCATAAAAATAGGATCAGCCTTTTGAATAAATCTATCATCAATCTCATATATTCTACTGGTAGTCAATCTGTTAAGTACAAAATCGGTAAGTCGTTCGTTATAATCGGTTTCCCGTAACCGAAGCAGCTGGCCTCCTTCCATCTGGTTTGATTTCAGCTCATAAACAGAATCACGCTTTAATGATTCTGATCTGTTCATTCTCTTTATTTTTATGTTCAGGCTGTCAAGATACTTCCTGGCATTCTCAGCAATATCTTCATTGAAATCTGAATAATTCAAATTTTTTATCCATTCACCCGGTTCAAGTCCGGTTACTTTCGCAAGCTCTTTCAAATGATAATTTAGCTTTTTAAAGTTATTTTCAGTATCAATCTTGTAATCCGGATTTTTGCCGGCGATCTGACACTCTTTCACCTTCACTTTCAGGACAGGTATGAGAAAAGATGTATTCCAGTCTAACTGGCTTAATTTCATGTCATAATCAAAGAAAGGTTTCTCATATCTGTTGTTCTTATATTGTTCCACACTTAGTGCTTCATAAGCCCAGCGTGTTACCATTAAATCGCCTATTACAGGGACATAGATTTTTTTGCTGAAAGTCTTGTGAAGATCATCAAATTTTATCATTGCCCCTCCAAGCAGAAGCTGGGGTACAAGGATAAGAGGGATCAGGATGTAAATGCTTACAGCAGTCCTCATT
This sequence comes from Bacteroidia bacterium, assembly GCA_041479075.1. Classification (GTDB taxonomy): domain Bacteria; phylum Bacteroidota; class Bacteroidia; order Bacteroidales; family VadinHA17; genus LD21. The sequence goes on from JBGOXH010000014.1 coordinate 2,225, forward strand.
CCAGCTGATATATTTAATCCCAGCATATTGCCGAAACACGCAGTTGAAAAGAGTATCAGCCATTGCTGCAACAGCATTCCTCTTACTTCGAGGAAAACATTTGCAACGATAACAAATGACAAAGTCTGAATTGCCGATAAAGTAAAAAGAAAACTGATTTTTGATAAGAGATAACTTAACCTGCTCAGGTTTAAAAACTTCTCCCTTTCCAGAATTTTCCTGTCTCTGTATATTTCTTCCGCACTTACAGTAAGTCCAATAAAGAGAGCAACAATGACCGACATGAACAAAAAAACAGGGTAATTTATGTTTGTAGAAAATAGATATACCCCATTTTCACTGTATTTTGAGATATAACCCAGAATGAAAGCCAGCAGCGGAGCCTCAAGCAGGTTTATAGTCATATATTGTCTGTCTTCAATCTTACGGATTATTGTGCGACTTATAAACGTCCGGATCTGTTCTGTTTTGTCAGGTACTTTGAAGTTGCTCGGAGAAACAGGAAGTTTGGGAGGCTGTCCGTTAAGAATTGGCATCATTTTTTCCCTGTATTTTTCGTACCATACTTTCGGGCTTACCTGTCTTTCTTTCCCGGGCAAACCTTCACTGTTAATTACCTTAACTTCAACTATATGAAGAATATCATCCGTTTCTATATTGCCACAGTTTGGACACTCGCTCTCAGCTGCATTAGCCTGTGATGTTTCAGTTTTGAAATAAACCAGGGCTTCGACAGGATCGCTGTCATAGATCATATAGCCACCTTTGTCGAGTATCCAGAGCTTGTCGAACATTTTCAGGACATCAGAGGATGGCTGATGAATATTTGCAAAGATAAGCTTCCCGCTTAATGCCTGGTTTCTCAGCAGGATCATAACCTTCTCAGAATCAAAAGACGACAAACCTGATGTAGGTTCATCAATAAACAGAACGACAGGTTCACGCATCAGCTCCAGTCCGATATTGAGCCTTTTACGCTGACCGCCGCTTACCTTTTTATTCATAAGGTCACCAACCTGCAGATCCTTTATTTCGTACAGATCGAGATCGAGCAGAACTTTGTCAACAGTGCTTTTTAATTGATCTTCAGTATAATTACCAAAACATAACCGGGCATTGAAATATAAATTCTGATAGACTGTCAGCTCTTCGATCAGCATGTCATCCTGCGGAACATAGCCGATTAATCCTTTTAATTCTTCCGAATCAGAATGGATATCATAACCATTGATATACAGGTTTCCGCTTGCCGGTTTAATCTTTCCATGAAGAATATTAAGCATTGTCGTTTTTCCGACTCCGCTCCCTCCCATAATTCCAATGAGGTTGCCGGATTCGACTTTGAAATTCATTTTGTGAATTCCATTATCAGAATTTTTGAACAGATATTCAATATCATGGCCTTCAAAAACTACTTTTTCGGGAAACTTTTGTGAGACAAACTCCTTGTAAATTTTTGAATAATAAAGTGGTTCAATACCCTGGCCTTTTATGTTCACACCCCTGTCGAGCAGATAGGCCCGGCATGCTATAATATCCCTTCCTTTAAAATAAAGAGCAAGTGGACCATCATAGGTAAGAAGAAGTGATCCGGTGCTTTCAATGTGAAGCACAACAAGCTGACCTTTAAATCCTTTTACCCTGATATGATGCCATTTATCATAATTTTTATAAATATCAGTGTCTGACTGATCAGGATCATCGCTTTCGATAATCAGAATGCATTCTGGTGAAATTTCATCAAACGATCTTCCAATCATGAAAGCAGATGCATTATTATATTCCTTTTTTGAAATACTGAAAGTTCTGGCAACAATGTCAATAATTATTTTTTCCTGATCAGAGATCATACCATCTTCAAAGGCAAATTCAATCAGCTGAAGAAATACAAGCATCCTTTCTTCAAGAAAAAGTCCTTTTTTAATTTGTCTGCATATATTGGTGATCTGAAAAGAAATCAGAGAAGTTTCATCAGCCAGTTCGGCCTTATCGACGCTTTTCAGTTCATTCGAATAAAACTCAAGATTGTTCTCAAAGAGAGCAAAATACTCTTCCTCGAGTTCTCTGTTCAGGTATCTTCTGAGGTAGCTGCGCAGGATCTTCTTACCACGGGAAGTAATTCCAACCGGGTTTACAGTCGATACTATTGCAAAGATGTGAATCAATGCCAGTAAAACAGACTCCCTCATAATGACATTATCTAAAAAAAAGACCGCAAAGACAAATTCTTTGCGGCCAATTATTTAACATAAAATTATTGAAGTACTATATCGTTCCTGACCCCTTCAATTGCTTTTGTAATATTTGCAATATCAATAGAGGTAAGACTGGTAGTCAACCCTGCATAAACTGCTTTGACAGGTTTCAGTTTATTCACAAAATCATTCAGATTAGGATCGCTTAAATAAGGCTTTGTAAGATCAAGATAAAGTTCAAAAGAATTCTTCTGGTCAAGCAGGTTCTTTGAAATTCCGGCAAACTGATATGCTGCGTATGTAACGTGACAAGTCAGGTACATCCCTTCAACCCAGGCACCTCCGACAACCAGGAGTGCCAATGCCTGTTGCTCATTATCATTAAGATAAACATAAGTGTCGTTGAATGCGCTTGTCAGTATCTTCACAAGTTCTTCCTTGTTGTCATAATTCTGCTTTATCTTTTCATACAGCGATTCATCATATATTTTAGCCATATTCAATTCATTGGCAAGTGACCGGATGGAATTCAGAAAATTAATTACTTCCTGCGGTATGTTATAAAGAGTCACATAGCTGAGATCTGCTCCAAAAACGCCCATATTAATTGCTCTTGTATTGCTTCGGAGATATTTCTTTGCATTTTCTGCCGGATTTGTAATTCCTATCTGATAGCCAACATCAAGGTCTGAAAGCATCTTAATTACCTCTGCTGAAGAAGGTAATGGATAAACATTCTTTTTTATCTGACCTTCAATTGTTTTAACTTGACTTTCTTCGACCTGTTTTTGAATTTTTTTAGCCTCTTTATTTTTGCAACCCGTGAAGCACAAAAAGCTAATCAGAAGCATAGGAAGTAATAGTACTGCAAAAGTCTTTTTCATACCTTATACTTTTTAAATATGTATTATTATCAAAAACTGCGTATAAAAATAATAAATAATATTGAATTAAACCTACCTGTATAACGTAATTTGAAAATAAACCTTCTTACGACAGAAAGAAAAGTGATCAGCTTTGACAGAATAATGCAACCAAAACTATTTATCACCTGATTGTCTCTGATTTTGTATACCTTTAAACCCCTGAATTTATACCCTTTTTGATGAGATGGAATTTTGATGAAGTCGTTGAAAGAGAAGGAACTGACTCTATCAAGTACGATCTGAGAGAAGATGTTTTTAGCAGGAAAAACGTTATTCCAATGTGGGTGGCTGATATGGATTTCAAAACACCATCCTTTATTGTCGACAAACTCATCAACCGTGTTAATCATGAAATTTATGGATACTCTTTCCGCCCGCCTGAATATTTTAATTCAATTATAAAATGGCTGAGTTTAAGACATAACTGGCAGATCGAAAAAGATTGGATATGTTTCAGTCCGGGAATAGTCCCGGCTCTTAATATTTGTACACTTGCTTTCACACGCCCGGGCGATTCGGTAATAGTACAATCCCCTGTATATTTTCCATTCTTTTCGGCAGTTGAAAATCATGGTCGTCAACTTGTTTATAATCAGTTGATTGAAAGAGATGGAAGGTGGACCATGGATTTTAACTCGCTTAACTCTTGTATAAGCGAAAACACAAAGATGATTATAATATCCAACCCTCATAATCCGGTTGGTAGAGCATGGCTGCCTGAAGAGCTCGATAAACTGGCTGATATCTGCCTTAAAAATAATATTCTCATTCTTTCCGATGAGATCCATTGTGATCTTATTCTTCCCGGCTTCAGGCATCTTCCTTTAGCAAGTATTTCCGAAAAAATCGCTGATATAACCGTGACATGTATTGCTCCGAGCAAAACATTTAACCTTGCCGGTCTTTCAACTTCGTCATTAATTATTTCCAACCCTGTCCTGCGAAAATATTTTAATAAGAAAATTGAAAGTCTCCATGTCGGGAATGGCAATATTTTTGGAACTGTTGCTTCAATAGCAGCCTATTCTGAAGGCGCTGAATGGGTCGATGCACTCATGGAATACCTGGACGAAAATGTTAATTATGTCCAGAAATTCTGTCGTGAACTTATTCCGGAAATAATTCCTGTTCAGCCTGAAGCAACATATATGATATGGCTGGATTGCCGCAAGTTTTCAATGACAGGAAAAGAGTTACAGGACTTCTTAGTAAATAAGGCAGGAGTCGGCATGAATGAAGGATCGACATTTGGCCCCGGAGGAGAAGGATTTATGAGGATGAACCTTGGTGCACCTCATGCGACAGTTATTAAAGCAATGGAGCAGATTGAAAAGGCTGTGGCTTTTTTAAGGTAAATCAAAAGAATTGAAGTAAGAACATTTGAACAATCGAAGTAAGAATTAAGAACGGGATAAATGATTGAGAGGATAAAAGTTAAGCTGACACTTGAAGATGGAACGGTATATTATGGTAAATCGTTTGGAGCGTCGGTTGCTGCTGCAGGAGAAGTGGTTTTCAACACTGCAATGACAGGATATCCCGAAAGTCTTACGGACCCATCATATCGAGGACAGATCTTGTGTCTTACGTATCCGCTGGTTGGAAATTACGGAGCACCGGGAAAGAGCGAGGAGAATGATCTTTACAGGTTCTACGAATCATCCTCTATTCATATTTCAGGGCTTGTTGTTTCTGACTATTCCTTTGAATACAGCCACTGGAATGCCTCAGAAAGTCTCGATGAATGGCTTAAAAGAAATAAAGTTCCGGGTATCTATGGCATTGATACCAGGGCTCTTACAAAAAGGATCCGGGAAAAAGGAGCAATGCTTGGTAAGGTCGAACCGGAAGGTACAGAGATCGCATTTTATGATCCGAACAAAGTGAACCTGGTTGCCGAAGTAAGTACTCATAAGAAAAAAGTTTATGGGTCCGGCAAATACAAAATCCTACTTGTCGATTGCGGGGTTAAATATAATATTATCAGGAACTTATTGAGACGTGACACTACAATTATCAGGGTGCCATGGGATTATGATTATCATCAGGAACAATTTGATGGACTGTTTCTTTCGAACGGTCCGGGTGATCCAAAGATGTGTGATATTACAATTAATAATATTAAAAAATCATTTGAAAAAGAGACTCCTGTTTTCGGAATTTGCCTTGGTAACCAGCTGATGGCGCTTGCCTCAGGTGCTGATACATATAAGCTGAAATACGGGCATCGAAGTCATAATCAGCCTGTTATACAAGTTGGTACCGATAAGGCGTACATCACTTCACAAAATCACGGATTTGCTGTTGATAATAAAACCCTGGGAAAAGATTGGGATCCGCTCTTCATTAATATAAATGACAAAACTAATGAGGGCATGAAGCACAAATTCAAACCATTCTTTTCAACACAGTTTCACCCTGAGGCTTCCGGAGGTCCGACAGATACTGATTATCTGTTCGATATTTTTATTGAGAATATCAGAAATTCATTGAAATAAATGAAGTAAGAATTAAGAACAAACGAACAGCGAATAAAGAAGTTATTTTCACTTCTGCATTCTGATTTCGAATGTTCGTCGTTTTTACTTCACTTAGCTCTTCACATATCCCATCATCTTTTCAGCCATCTCTGATGCCGACTTGTTTTTAAAACATTTCATCCTTTCATTAAAGATCCTGGCAATCACTTCATTGCAAAGATTCCCAATGCTGCCTTCATGATGATAATCAGATACTGATGTTCTTGAAAATGTAGAGTTTTTTACCATTTCAGAAACAGCCTGGTAAGCATCCCTGAACGGAATGCCATTCTTTACAAGCCGGTTAACTTCTTCAGTACTGAATATAGCGTTATAAAGCGGGTTTTCAGTTATCTTCTTACTGATCTTGATATTATTCAGCATTAAAAGCATGATCTCAATACACTCTTTTAATTCATCAAATGCATCAAAAATCAGTTGCTTAAGCAGCTGAAGATCACGATTATAACCTGATGGAAGATTTGAAGTCAGCATGGCGACTTCATTTGGAAGAGTTTGTATTATGTTCGAACGTCCACGGATAAGTTCAAATACGTCAGGATTTCTTTTCTGGGGCATTATGCTCGATCCTGTCACATATTCATCCGGAAAATCAATGAATCTGAATTCAGCACTCATGTAAAGACAGACATCTGTTGAGAAGCGTGATAAGGTTTGAGCCAGTGAAGCCAGGGCAGATGCAATTGCAAGCTCGACTTTGCCCCTGCTAAGACTTGCATAAGCTGAGTTATAAAGCAGATCGTCGAACTCGAGAAGCTCTGAGGTCAGTTTTCTGTTCAGAGGTAAAGTTGTACCAAAGCCGGCTGCTGTCCCAAGCGGGTTATTGTTATTGAGAGCTCTTGCTCCGGAAAGCAGAAGAATATCATCGGCAAGACATTCGGCATAAGCTCCGAACCATAGTCCAAATGACGAAACCATTGCCGGTTGCAGATGTGTATAACCCGGCAGCAGAACCTCTTTATGCTGGTCGCTTAATGACTGAAACTTATTGAATAGCTTATTGATAAGATCTGCAAGCTTGTCGATCTCTTCTCTCGTGTAAAGCCTGATATCAACCAGAACCTGGTCATTCCGCGAGCGGCCGGTATGGATTTTTTTACCTGTGGTGCCAAGAATTGATGCCATCTCCTTTTCGATCTGGGAATGAATGTCCTCTACATCTTTTTCAATTACAAGGCTTCCCTCTTCATCCCATACAAAAAGTGAATGAAGGGCTTTCAGCATGTCGTTCTTTTCCTCGTCGAGGATTAATCCGACATCATTAAGCATTATCACATGGGCCATCGATCCTACTATGTCCCACTTCGTGAGATGAAGATCTGTTTTCCTGTCTTTTCCTGCAGTGAACTCAATTATTGCAGGTTCCGGGTTTATTCCTTTTTCCCAAAGTTTCATTTTCCTTATATGTTAATAATGTAAATATTATTTAAAGTTGCGGGTTACTGGTTGCTGGTTAAAACAACTAGCAACAAGCAACCAGTAACTAGCAACTATTTCTTCTGGCTCTCTTCGACAATTGCCCTGTGAGCCATTAATCTTATTGCATTAATTCTTATAAAGCCCTTACTGTCAGTCTGATCAAACCCTCCTTCAATATCCATGCTCGATAGCTTCTTATTATATAATGAAGATGGAGATTCGCGGCCTTCAACGATCACATTCCCTTTATAAAGGCAAAGATGAACGCTGCCATCAATAAGCTCCTGACTTTTCTCGATTGCTGCCATTAGAAAATCCATCTCCGGACTGAACCAGAAACCGTTGTAAATAATCTCTGCAAATTTCGGGGTAAGCATATTCACCAGTCTCATCACTTCCCTGTCCATGGCGATACCTTCAATATCTTTATGAGCAATATGAAGAACAGTGGCTGCAGGAGTTTCATATACACCCCGCGATTTAATCCCGACAAATCTGTTCTCAACCATATCGAGCAGACCAATTCCGTTTTTCCCTGCAAGTTGATTCAGATAAACATACATTTCATAAGCATCTTCTTTGACTGTACCATCCTCTTTGTTAATTACTTTAACGGGCAATCCGTTTTTAAAATGAATGGCAATACGTGTCTCCTTATCAGGCGCATCCTGTGGCATTACCATTTTTGTGAGCATGCTTTTATGTAATGAGTACATCGGATCTTCAAGCACTCCGGCTTCATGGCTGATATGCATCAGGTTATCGTCTTCACTGTAAGGCTTATCTATACTTGCTTTTACGGGAATCTTTTTATCCGCTGCATATTTAAGAAGATCTGTTCTTCCCTTAAATTGTGAAAGGAACTCTTTGTCTTTCCATGGAGAAATAACTTTCACACCGGGCAATAACGCATAATAACATAGTTCGAATCTTACCTGGTCGTTGCCTTTTCCGGTTGCTCCGTGAGCCACTGCATTGGAGCCTTCCTGTTTAGCCACTTCAATTTGTTTCTTGGCGATAAGAGGTCGTGCAAGAGCTGTTCCCAGGAGATACCTGTCCTCATAAATTGCATTAGCCATTATTGCTTTAAGTACATAATTTTCAACAAATTCCCTCTTAAGATCAGCGATTATAACTTTTGAAGCGCCAAGCAATAATGCTTTCTTCCTGCACTCCTCAAAATTTTCATCCTGCCCTACATCCGCAACAAATGCAATTACATCATAATTTTTTTCTATCAGCCATTTAAGAATCACCGAAGTATCCAGACCCCCGCTGTACGCCAGAACAACTTTTTCTTTCATTATTTTAACTTTTTAAACAAGCATTAATTATTATTGGATTCTTTTATTTAATGTATTCGTGAAATTATAATTTTATATTATTTCTAACCCCCTTCCCTACCTTCCCCCATGGGGGAAGGAGTTATAAATCATTTCCCCCTCCCTTGGGGGAAAATGAAAGGGGGTAATTTTTTAAAACATATAAAAGTTATTGCTGAAAATCTGAAGTACTATATATTTAGCTGATACAGACATGTTATTTACCCTTTATTTGTTCATGCAAACCCGGTAAAACTATTTCGAGGCACATGTGAACCTGGTGGTTTGTAATGCCGTCTCTTGGTATTACCAGAATAGTATCATCGCCGGCTATTGTTCCGGCAATTTCATATCTCGATTTATTGTCAATATAAAATGCAGTACTGTTTGCATTGCCCGGCAGAGTTTTTATTACCAGCAGCCCTTTTGCATCAACCAGATCGAGGATAACTGGCAAAACCTGGAGCTTACCTATTGATAAAGAAGAACTTACATTATTCTCAGGTAGAAAATATTTGTAGCCGCCTTTACTATCCGGCATTCTTCCTGCTCCGATCTGCCGGAGATTACGTGATAGTGTTGCCTGTGTGCAGTTTATCCCTTTTGCTTTCAGCTTTTTCTGTAACGCTTCGTGCGATGTTATATTTTCTTCAGTAATTATTTTCTCTATTGCAAGCAACCGTTTTGTTTTTTGCATATTTATTCATTTGTTTTGCAAATATATTCATTTTTTAATAATAGCAAATGCTAAATAAAAATTTATGTTATTTTTGATGCGCAAAGCCGGCAGATGAAAGATGATATTAAAAAGGTTGTAATCCTCGGATCGGGCGCTCTGAAAATTGGTGAAGCCGGTGAGTTTGATTATTCAGGTTCACAGGCGCTGAAAGCACTAAAGGAAGAGGGCATCAGCACAATTCTTATTAATCCCAATATTGCAACAGTTCAGACTTCCGAAGAGTTGGCTGATAAGATTTATTTTCTTCCTGTTACACCTTATTTCGTAGAAAAAATTATTGAAAAAGAGAGTCCGGATGGCATATTACTTTCATTCGGAGGACAGACTGCTCTTAATTGCGGGACAGAATTATTCAGGGCCGGGATATTTGATAAATACAATGTAAAGGTTCTTGGCACTCCTGTAACAGCAATAATGAATACAGAAGACCGGGAGCTTTTTGTAAAAAAGCTTGATGAGATAGAAATAAAAACACCCCGGAGCATAGCTGTTTCCTGTGTTGAAGAGGCTCTTGCTGCAGCCGATAAGCTTGGATTTCCTGTGATCATCAGAGCTGCTTATACTCTCGGCGGTCAGGGCAGCGGTTTCGCATCTGATTCCAATGAATTAAAGAATCTTGCGTCTAAAGCATTTTCATATACAAACCAGATACTCGTCGAAGAATCTCTAAAAGGATGGAAAGAGGTTGAATATGAGGTAGTCAGAGATGTTTATGACAATTGCATAACTGTATGCAATATGGAGAACTTCGATCCTCTTGGAATTCATACCGGCGAGAGCATTGTGGTTGCTCCTTCCCAGACACTTACAAATACAGAGTATCATAAGCTCAGGGAACTATCGATAAAAATTATAAGACATATCGGGATAATCGGTGAATGCAACGTACAGTTTGCTCTTTCACAATATTCTGAAGATTATCGTGTAATTGAAGTGAATGCAAGGCTATCAAGATCAAGCGCTCTTGCTTCCAAGGCTACCGGATATCCTCTTGCATTTGTTGCGGCCAAGCTTGGAATCGGGTACGGACTTCATGAACTTAAAAACTCTGTAACAAAAACTACAACAGCGTGTTTTGAGCCGGCCCTCGATTATATTGTCTGCAAAATACCGCGCTGGGACCTTAATAAATTTGAAGGAGTCTCCCATGCCATCGGCAGCAGCATGAAGAGTGTCGGTGAAGTAATGTCAATAGGCCGAAACTTTGAAGAAGCAATCCAGAAAGGTCTCAGAATGATCGGTCAGGGAATGCATGGTTTTACGGGGAACCGAGAGCTACATTTTAAAGACATAGAAAAAGAGCTTGCTGAACCCACTGATATGAGAATTTTTTCAATTGCTGAAGCTCTTGAACAGGGAATGTCGATTGAAAGGATTTATGAACTTACCAAAATTGATAAATGGTTCCTTTTTAAACTCAGGAATTTAATAAATATAAAAGATGAGCTCAGTAAGTATAAGACTTTGGAAAGCATTCCAGAAGAGCTTCTGGCTCATTCAAAAATTAACGGATTCAGCGATTTTCAAATTGCCAGGCATGTGCTCAGATCAGGTCCTGATAAGATCAACGACGACCTGATGAAAGTGAGAAGTCTGAGAAAATCACTTGGTATAATACCCTATGTAAAACAGATCGACACACTGGCAGCAGAATATCCGGCAGTAACGAATTACCTGTACCTTTCATATAGTGCCATCGAGCATGATATCCATTATGAGAATGATAAAAAATCGATAATTGTACTTGGATCAGGTGCATACAGGATTGGATCCAGTGTTGAGTTCGACTGGTGCTCTGTGAATGCCATCAACACAATAAAAAAAGAGGGATTCAGATCAATTATGATCAACTACAATCCCGAAACTGTGAGTACCGATTACGACATTTGCGACAGGCTCTATTTCGATGAGCTTACCTTTGAGAGGGTGCTTGATATTATCGATCTTGAGAACCCTGGCGGGGTTATAGTATCTGTCGGCGGACAAATACCGAACAATCTTGCCATGAGGCTTTTCAATGAGAATGTACCGATTCTTGGAACCTCGCCTGTTTCTATTGACCGTGCTGAAAACCGTCACAAATTCTCAAAAATGCTTGATATGCTTTTTGTCGATCAGCCTCGATGGAAAGAGCTTTCTTCAATCGATGATATTTTTGAATTCGTTGATCGTATCGGATTCCCGGTGCTTATCAGACCTTCTTATGTTTTGTCCGGTGCTGCAATGAATGTGGTTTCAAACAAAAACGAGCTTACTCATTATCTTGAACTTGCGGCACAGGTTTCAAAACAGTACCCTGTTGTAGTCTCTGAATTCATAGAGAACGCCAAGGAAATAGAAATTGATGCAGTTGCAAGGGAAGGTGAGGTTCTTGCCTATGCAATAAGCGAACATGTCGAGTTCGCCGGAGTTCATTCAGGCGATGCAACAATCGTTTTCCCACCACAAAAAATCTATTTTGAAACTGTCAGACGGATCAAACGGATCTCACGACAGATTGCAAAAGAGATGAACATTACCGGACCATTTAATATCCAGTTTCTGGCCAGGGATAATGATATCAAAGTCATTGAATGTAATCTGCGTGCAAGCCGGAGCATGCCATTTGTATCTAAAGTCCTGAAGACCAATCTTATAGAGCTTGCAACAAAGGTAATGCTTGGGATTCAAGTTGAAAAGCCGCATAAATCGGTATTTGAGCTTGACTATGTAGGAGTGAAGGCTCCGCAGTTCAGCTTTTCGCGTCTTGCAAAAGCTGATCCTGTTCTTGGAGTTGATATGGCTTCCACAGGAGAGGTGGGTTGCATTGGCGAAGGGTTTTATGAAGCGATCCTGAAAGCAATGTTTTCAGTTGGGTATAGGGTGCCAAAAAAGAGCATTCTTCTCTCAACAGGACCACCCAGATCAAAAATAGAATTACTGAACAGCGCCAAAGCTTTACGGGACAGAGGCCATAAGCTTTACGCAACAAGAGGGACACAGCAGTTTCTCCAGAATGCAGGTGTCGAAGCAGATGTTGCCTACTGGCCCGATGAAAATAAATCGCCTAATACAATAGAACTTATTAAATCGCGTGAGGTCGACCTTGTGGTAAATATTCCAAAAGACCTGACCGATGCTGAACTGAATAATGACTATACAATAAGACGCAGTGCGGTTGATTATAATGTTCCTCTGATTACTAATTCGCGGCTTGCAAGTGCATTCATACTTGCTTTTTGCCGATTAAGTGAAGAGGATCTGGCAATTAAGAGCTGGGACGAATATAAATGAGACAAGGAGTGAAACGACGCAGTTCCGCGACAGCGGAAGGGCGATCCTCCTTCGCTAAAGCTTCGGACTTCCTCCGACAAAGTCGGCTACGTCCGACGTCGTCGGAGGACGAAGGAGGGCGAGAGGGCGAGAATTTCTGTGATAAAAAAAGATAACATTCAAAAAATATATCAATGGTAATTATTCGAAAAGCAACCCCAGTCGATGCACCTGATATTATTGATTTCCAGCTGAAAATGGCCTGGGAAACCGAAGAGTTGACTCTTGATAAAGTTACGGTAACCAAGGGAGTAAACGCTGTTTTTCATGATCTGTCCCGCGGACAGTACTATGTTGCGGAAAGTAGTGGTATTGTAGTTGCTTCACTGCTGATAACTTATGAATGGAGCGACTGGAGAAACTGTAACGTCTGGTGGTTCCAGTCGGTTTATGTTGTACCTGATTTCCGCAGACAGGGAATCTTCAGGAAAATGTATATGCATATCAGGCAGCTGGCTGAAGAAAACGATATTGCAGGACTCAGGCTTTATGTCGAGACAAAAAATTCAAGAGCACAAAAAACTTATGAAGCACTCGGGATGAGCTCCGAACATTACTCTTTTTACGAATGGATGAGGAAATAAAAAATGCAATGGCTTCTTCTGATAATCCTGATACCTTATATATATATCCTCCTGAAAATATATATCAGCCTTTCTAAAATTAAATCTTATCACCTGGATTCAAATCCTGAAATCTTTGTATCAGTCATTGTTGCATGCCGGAATGAAGAAAAAAATCTTCCGGCGCTACTGAACTCACTTTCATTGCAGGATCATAATTCTGATCTCTTTGAAGTTTTGGTAGTCGATGATAATTCAACTGACAGTACCGTAGCTGTAGCTTCAGAATTCATAAGAATGAAAAATCTAAAGGTCATCAGGAACAATGGAACAGGAAAGAAACTGGCCATCAGAACAGGTGTAAATGCAGCTTCAGGAAAGCTTATCATAACTACGGATGCCGATTGCCGGATGGAAAAGAGATGGCTTTCAACGATAGTATCTTTTTTTGAAAAGAATAGACCGGAAATGATAATCTGTCCTGTGGAAGTGGAAAGCAAATCCGGATTTTTCCACAAGTTCCAGGAGCTTGAATTTCTTAGTCTTCAGGGAGTCACTGCTGGTACAGCTGCCATCGGGAATCCGGTGATGTGCAACGGTGCAAATCTTGCTTTTACAAAAGAGACCTATAATGAACATTCTGAAAATCTTCACGATGAATTACGGACAGGTGATGATGTTTTTCTTCTTCACGGCATAAAGAAGAAATCAGGAAATAAGATTATGTGGCTTGAATCTGCGGATGCAATTGCTACTACACGATCGGCAGAAACTCTTTCTTCATTTTTGCACCAGAGGGCAAGATGGATCTCAAAAGCAGGGTCTTACAGCGACAGATTCACACAGGTTCTGGCAATTGTAACATTTGTTACAATTTTGCTTGAGTGGTTTCTATTAATTGCCGGTATTTTTAATCCTGTTTTTTTTCTGGTTTTGCTAACTGCCCTACTGTTAAAGTCTGTCCCTGATTACCTGATTTTACGAAATACTGCTTCTCGCTATCATAAAAGCAATCTAATGAAATGGTTTGTACCATCACAGATCATTTATGCTTTTTATATTTTATTTGTAAGTGTGACAGCCCTCACAAAAGGGAATCGCTGAAATTAAGTTATTAAGCTCCTTCAGAGCTTCTAGTAATTTTAGTTGTTTACCCCCGGTTTGCACCGGGGGTTATTCATATCTGGCTCTTTCAGAGCCGATTAAGTGTTAAATACAATTATTTAGATTTGAACCGAAGGTTATTAATCTACAGATCTTTCAGAGCCGCTAACAATTGCCGCCGACTTTAGTCGACGGTCAAAGAAAAACTTTTCTTTTAGGGACTTTAGTCCAAATGATTTGTTGGGCTAAAGCCCGGAAATTAAATTGAGCCTCGGATCCGTTGGCTTCAGCCAACGGTAATATTTTAGATGCTCTATTATTATCAGCATTTTTTCTACTTCACTTTGTATTTATCCTGTTTTTAAGAGGTTTGGGAGCATTTCTTAAAGACGCTTTTGCCCTTCTGAGCCGCTGAGCCTTTGAGCCTTTGTGCCTTTTAATTCCCCATCTCCGACAAAAACTTGATCCTCATCAGCCTTATCTCTTCTTCTTCAAACTCGTTGCCAAGCTCCTGCACTGCAACCTCGAGTGAATCAGATTCAGCTTCCTCCCTGAAATAAGAATATATATCATGCTGACGTTCGTCGTCGATCATCATATCAATATAATAATCGAGATTCAGGCGTGTACCGGAATTCACTATTGCTTCAATCTCTGATACAAGCTCACCCATCTCCAGTCCTTTTGCTTCGGCAATATCTTCAAGCGGTCGTTTCATATCAATGCTCTGGATAATGTAAACTTTTATGCCTGACTTATTTACGACCGATTTTACAACCATGTCAAGAGGCCGGATTATCTCCTTTTCCTCGACATATTTCTTAATAATATCGATAAATTCTGCCCCATAACGCTGAGCTTTCCCTGCCCCTACTCCAGAGATATTCTGAAGCTCGTCAAGTGTTATCGGGTATTGAATTGCCATATCCTCGAGCGAAGGATCCTGGAAGATTACAAACGGCGGAACATCTTTTTGTTTTGATATTTTCTTACGCAGATCTTTCAGGATGCTGAAAAGCTCTTCATCAACAGCTGCTGTTTTCGCACCGAAAGCATTCTCCTCATCAGATGTATCAGCATAGTCATGATCTTCTGCAAGCATGAAAGAAGTGGGATTTTCAATGAATTCCATACCTTGCTCAGTAACCTTCAGAAGACCATAATTCTCTATATCCTTTGTGAGGAATTTTGCTATCAGGGCCTGCCTGATAACCATGTTCCAGAATTTCTCATCCTTATCTTCACCTATGCCGAAAAACTCAAGCTTGTGGTGTTTGTAAGATTTAACTGCCGATGTCACTTTTCCTGAAAGGATATGTGCGATATGATCAGCCTTGAACTTCTCTTTTACGGCAAGAATTGTCTCCAGCACATTAACAACAGCTTCGCTTCCTTCAAATTGTTCTTTGGGATGCAGGCAGTTATCGCAGGCTTCGCAGTTATCATTGGGATACTCTTCGCCGAAATAATGAAGCAGTAATTTTCTCCGGCACACTGACGACTCAGCATAGGATACCGTTTCCAGAAGAAGCTGTTTCCCGATTTCCTGCTCGGCAATAGGCTTGCCCTGCATGAATTTTTCGAGCTTTACAATATCATTATAGCTGTAATATGCAATGCAGTTTCCCTCACCTCCGTCGCGACCGGCACGGCCTGTCTCCTGGTAATAGCCTTCAAGGCTTTTGGGTATGTCATAATGAATAACAAACCTGACATCGGGTTTGTCTATTCCCATGCCGAATGCGATTGTCGCAACAATCACATCAACCTCTTCCATCAGGTACTTATCCTGGTTTTGTGTCCTTGTTGCAGAATCCATACCGGCATGATACGGTAGTACCTTGATGCCATTAACTTTCAGCACTTCAGCCATTTCTTCCACTTTCTTACGGCTAAGGCAATAAATAATACCCGACTTTCCGGCATTGTTTTTTATGTACTTGATTATTTCCTTGGTAACATCCTGTTTCGATTTTACTTCATAATAAAGATTCGGTCTGTTAAAGGATGATTTGAAAATATCAGCATCAAGAATACCGAGGTTCTTCTGAATATCGTGCTGGACTTTCGGGGTTGCCGTTGCTGTAAGAGCAATAATCGGTGAGCGTCCTATTGTATCTATTATTGGTCTGATACGTCTGTATTCAGGTCTGAAGTCATGACCCCATTCTGAAATACAGTGAGCCTCATCTATTGCATAGAATGAGATCTTTATATTTTTAAGGAACTCAATATTCTCCTCTTTTGTAAGCGATTCAGGGGCGACATAAAGAAGCTTGGTCTGCTGGTCGAGTACATCCTTTTTCACACGTGTAATTTCCGTTTTTGTAAGTGATGAATTAAGGAAATGTGCGACATCGTCATTAGTGCTGAAATTACGCATAGCATCGACCTGGTTTTTCATCAGGGCAATCAGGGGAGAAATTACTATTGCGGTCCCTTCACCTATTACGGCAGGCAGCTGGTAGCAAAGCGACTTTCCGCCACCTGTAGGCATAAGCACAAATGTATCCCTGCCGGCCAGGACATTTTTTATAATCTGTTCCTGGTTTCCTTTAAAGGTGTCGAAGCCGAAGTACTTCTTTAAATAGTCATGTATAGTGTTATCGCTTACCATACTTCACCTTCAATGATAACCTTGAGGGCTTTAAAATGCTTTTTTCCTAACAGTCTATCTAAATTAATAAATTTCCTTATCAATAACTATTTTTAACTAATAATTAACAAAAATGTTTTTTGTAAATTCAACATATCATTGATTGATATTGTTTTGCTAAAGAAGATTTATCATCTTTACACGCTGAAATTTTAAATCAGGAATTATTTTTTATTGATGGCTTTTAACTGGAAGAAAGGAAAGAGTGGTGAAGCCGAGATGTCATTTCTTGAACATCTCGAAGAGCTGAGATGGCATATAATACGTTCCATTCTTGCTATAATAGTGATGATGATTATTGCTTTTGTGTTCAAAAATTTCCTTTTCGATAAAATTATTCTTGCTCCTAAAAATCCACAATTCTTTACAAATCGTGTTTTTTGTCAGTTCGGACACTTTTTAAGTCAGCACTTTCACACAAAAAATCCTGATCTTTTGTGTATTAATACAAAACCCTTCAATCTGATAAGCATTAAAATGTCCGGACAGCTTACCACCCATATTATTGTTGCGATGGTAGCAGGTATAATAGCTGCTTTCCCGTTTATTTTATGGGAATTTTGGAAGTTTTTCAAACCTGCTCTGCACTCAAACGAGGCCAGACATGCAAGAGGAGCTGTCCTTACCTCAACTCTTCTTTTCTTTCTGGGTGTTATTTTCGGCTACTATATGCTGGCTCCTCTTTCAATTCATTTTTTAAGCTCATACCAGATAAGCCCGGATGTTACTAACCAGATCAATATAAGATCCTACATTGGAACATTGACTTCATTATGTTTTGCAACCGGACTTGTTTTTGAGCTTCCGATAATTGCATTTTTC
>JBGOXH010000189.1:0-5606 GCA_041479075.1 Bacteroidia bacterium
ACTTTGCAGGTGTTCAGCTCCTTTTGTTCTTTCCTTTTTATAACAGTTTTTAGAGAATAGTTTTCATCAGTTGTTGTTTTATCAATGAAATTGGTTGCTCCTGTAAGAGGCTCCTTGTTAAGCTTTTGCGATCCTCTGTAAAGATTAAATCCTGTTCCTAGAGGATCTGTACCCAGCAGCCTCCAGCTTATAAAAATCTCCTCAGGGCTCGTTCTGACAGCCACAATTCCCCTGTCGAGTTTTTCAATCTGGCGTTTCATTAAATCCTGAGAGAATAGAGCGTCACGAAAAATAAAAATCAAACAAAAAAGCAATAAATATTTTTTCATTTTTTATCTTTTCTAACCGCAAAGGACGCAAAGTAAAGAAACTATTCTTTGCGACCTTTGCGTAGAACCTTTGCGCTCTTTGCGGTTAATGGATTTAGTTTTTTAGTTTATACATTTCACTTCCGGCGAGGAGAAAGCAACCCAGCCCAAAATCTTCGAAGTTGGGAACCTTATCGTATCCGACAGGCTGACTGTCAGACGGCTGTTTTCCAGTACCCTGGACATAACCCAGGAATCCGTTCGGATGAACACAATTTTCAACCAGCGCCTTCCATGCCTTCTGTACGACAGGCATATATTTGCCTTTGTCGAGTACTCCATTATTTATCCCCCATGCCATCCCATAAACGAAAAGTGAGGTACCCGTGAGCTCTTTTCCACCGAAATCTGAAGGATCGAGCAGACTGACATTCCAGAAGCCGTCATCTCTCTGGCAGGCTACAAGTGCATCGACCATATCTTTGAATACTGTAATATATTCGTTTCTATATGCGCTGTTCTCAGGCAGAAAATCCATTGTCCTGACTAATGCAGCCAGCACCCAGCCATTTCCCCGCGACCAGTAACACCCTTTACCATTGGGTTCTGCATAAGGAGGGTCAAAATCTTTGTCGCGCCACCAGAGATGATCTATGGGATTATACAGACCGCTGGTTCCATGTATTTGCTTGGTATACAGGTACATTTCATGCATTCTGTCGAAATACCTGTTGTCGTTGTAAATTGAACCAAGACGGGCGAATACAGGCATGGCCATTTGCAACGCATCGATCCAGTACCAGTCGTCAATCTTGTCTGAATTCAGCATGTTGTCGATGGAGGCTTTAATGTCGTTTATCCGCTCCTTTTTTGTATTGTCCATGAGAAAAAGGTCAATGTATGTCTGACCGCAACACTGGTTATTGCCGTCCCTTGTATTAACTCCGTCGCGCAATCCCCATTTATGGAATTCGCCCCACGAAACAGCATAATTCAGGTAAGAAGGTTCAGGTTTGATTTTATATAAAGCCATGAGACCTTCATAATATACTCCTCTGGTCCAGATATTACTCGGACGCTCACGATCAGTAACAATTGTCTTCCCGACATCAGGCCATTTCTCCATGAAATATTTATTTGCAAGGGCCATTGCTTCCAGGGTTTGCTCTTTTGTAACAGTCTGTACAACAAAGGGTTTACCGGTTTTATTAAGAAGCAGTTCCGTAAGATTCTCGGCAGCTTTCCGATTTTCGAAGCTGACAGGAAGCCGGTCATGATCAATGTACTCATTATAAATCCATGGATCGCCGATTGCAAAAACATATCCTTTGCCATATTTTGTTTCAGCAATCAGGACTTTCCCTTTTTCAGAAAGAATGGGTTGAGCCTTTCCCGAGAGGTTAATGTCAGAAACCTCTTTAATATAAATTTTTGACACTCCTGCAAAAAGAGGATGCTCAGGGAAATCGGTGCTTGCTCCCATTTCAAAATTGGTGCCTGTAACAGGGTGAAGTGTGACATGGTTGAAAGTCATGCCGAAATTCTTCATAAGCTGATTCAGATGGGTGAACTCACAATTTGGAGCATCGTTGGCAAGGACTGCAAGAACACCTCCCTTTTTGACCCATTTTTTTATAGCCTTTATATCCTCCGGCATAATATAATTAGGTGATTTTGATTCAGTTGTAGTGTCCGGATCGACAATGATATAGACATCAATACTGCTCAATGCAGTTGATAACGGTTTTTCGATTGTTGTCAGCTTTGCCCCTTTCATTTTAAAAATCTCACCCCATCGGGCATAACCGCTGAATTCCGTATCGGTCCAGAGATAATGGAATGGTTTGCCTGTTTTGGCATTTGTTTCGCGGTTGAACCAGTTGTCAAGACCCACAACAGGCTGGCCAAATGAATATTGAATAGAAAGGGCAGCGAACATAAATGATATTTTTATGAATCGAAGGATAAAAATTTTATGATTTTTCATGATTACTGGATTTAACCATTTCAAAAATAGAAAACATTAATGATGATATGATTACAATTTTTAAAAATAGCTACTTGAAACATTAAACATTCAAAATTTAAGATTTTTTAATACTTTTTTTAAACCACGGAGTTTTCACGGAGTTCCACGGTTTTTACTCTGTGTTTTTCTCTGTGTAACTCCTTGTCCTCTGTGGTTTATAGAAAGGGATTTAATAAAACCATATCTTTCATAACGATAAAAAGCCTTTCGTTTATGAAAAGAATCCTGCTGTCTTTCTTCATTACATTAGTTTGTCTCGCGTTAAGTGCCCAGGAAAAGAAAGTTGCATTGATCAGACCGGGTGAAGTATGGCCAGATATAGATGGTGAACATATCAATGCCCATGGCGGGGGGATTATAAAATATAATAATGTGTATTACTGGTTCGGCGAATCAAGACTTCCCAGAGGAGAGGCCGACAGAACAAAGTATGGCGTCGGGTGCTATTCTTCGAAAGATTTATTCACATGGAAAAATGAAGGGCTGGCCCTGAGAGTCATTAATGACACTTCAAGCCTGCTTCAGCCCGGTTGCGTAATCGAACGCCCGAAAGTCATTTATAATGAAAATACAAAGAAGTTCGTGATGTGGTTCCATCATGAACTGAAAGGAAAAGGATACAGGGCTGCCCTGACCGGTGTCGCCGTAAGTGATAAAATTACTGGTCCTTATATATATATTAAGAGCCTCCGTCCAAATGCAGGGATCTGGCCCGTGAATTTTTCTGAAGACCAGAAAAATGCAACAATAAAAGAAGGTGAACTTAAAAGCTGGTCGGATGAATGGAAGGTGGCTGTCAGAGACGGGCTTTTTGTCCGTCGCGATTTTGTCGGAGGACAGATGGCCCGTGATATGACACTCTTCGTTGACAGGGATGGAAAGGCATGCCATATATATGCTTCAGAAGAAAATATGACGCTCCATTTTTCAGAACTAACAGATGATTATCTCGATTTTACAGGCAGGTATTATCGTGTTTTGCCTGGTGAATCAAACGAAGCACCGGCACTCTTTTTTTCGAAAGGAAAGTATTTCCTTTTCACTTCAGGTACAACAGGTTGGAAACCTAATCCCGGAAGATTGGCAGTATCAGATAATCTGACAGGCGAATGGAAATCTCTCGGCAATCCTTGCAAAGGTACAGAAGATGAGAATAAGATTACCTTTGGTTCACAAAGTACATTTATTCTTCCTCTTAATGAGAAAAAGAATATATTTGTCTATATGGGCGACAGGTGGACTCCTCAAAACCTGGCTGATAGTCGCCACATTTGGCTGCCGCTGGAATGGGAGAAAGGTATGCCGGTTATCAGGTGGTATAAAGAGTGGGATATCAGAAGGTTGAAGTAGGTTGAAAAGATTGAAAGGATTGAAAGGATTGAAGGGAGTAGAAGAAGAATTAACGGAGTGTAATTAAATAAACTAAGATTAATGAATATGAAAAAGTTATACATGATCTTTGCATTGATAATGCTTTTTGCTTTTACAGTGGGCTATGCCATTCCCCAGGGAAATACAAAAGACAACACCCTGACGAAAAAAGAAACGAAAACCGGATGGAAGCTTCTTTTTGATGGAAAAACCTCTGCGGGATGGATGAATGCCATATCAAAAAAATTCCCCACCAGCGGATGGGAAATTAAAGACGGTACACTTACCATCAATCCTGAAACAAAAAAGCAGGGTGGCGGAGGCGATATTGTGACTGTTGACAAGTACAGGAACTTCGAACTTATCGTCGACTTCAGGTACACTAAAGGGGCAAACAGCGGAATAAAATATTTTATTGATACAGAATCCAATAACGGTTCACTTGCTTCCATTGGCTGCGAATACCAGGTTCTCGACGACATAAATCATCCTGACGCAAAAGCCGGGATCAACGGAAACCGCACTCTTGCAGGACTTTATGACCTTATCCCTCCGAAGAATAAAAGAGATAATGGAGCAGATAACTGGAACAGGGCAACAATTATTGTAAATGGTAATAAAGTTCAGCACTGGTTAAATGGTCAGTTAACTGTTGAATACGAAAGAGGTAACGATGCATGGAAAGAGCTGGTAGCCACAAGCAAGTTTAAAGGTTCTCCAGGATTCGGTGAAATTAAGGAAGGAAGGATACTTTTACAGGATCATGGAAATTTGGTATCGTTTAAGAATATTAAGATACGGGAGATAAAATAACCCTCTCACATGAACTCACCCCCCTGCCCCCTCTCTAATTCTTAGAGAGGGGGAGTAATTTATTGTAAATGAACTAGTTCCCCCTCTTTACATAGTAGAGAGGGGGACAAAGGGGGTGAGTACATGATGTTTACGAATTCTTCTTACCTTTGTTATCACTGACCTGAATTTCATACGTCAACAAGTAGTTCTTTATCAGGGTACAATTTAAAAACTGATCGCCATGAAAAAGTTATCGTATCTGCTGATCATTTTTGGTTGTCTTTTAGTATTAGCTTATTGTAAAAAAGAGACTTCCGAACGGTTCAAATTACTGACTACACCAACCTGGGATGCCGACACCCTTCTTGCAGACGGAGTTGATGCAGGCGGACCGGGTCAATTCCTTGAAAAATTCAATGGAGATGTAAAATTTAATGATAATGGGACAGGTACTTTTGGCAATTACACTGGCACCTGGACATTTGTTTCCGGAGAAACTCAGATTAAAATTGTAACTGATTCTCTTCCAATTCCTCTTTATTGTAACATCATTGAACTAACCACTTCATCACTAAAAATTACTACCGCCGTTCCTAATCCAGCGAACTATTCTCAGATAATTAATATCCGAATGACATTTCATGCTAAATGATACGCTGCCTCTTCACAGCTCTCATCTTTCTTTTTTCATGTTTTTCAGCAGATGCTGCCGAATTGCCGGGGATTATCAAAGGAAAAGTATCTGATAAAAACACCCGTGAACCAATTGAAGGAGTTTATGTCGTATATGGTAAAAACCTTGGAGAAACAACCGGGAAGGATGGTACTTACCTTATAAACAATGTCTCAGGAAAAATAAATCTTACTTTTCAATTCATTGGTTACGAATCTGTTACAAAAGAAGTCTTCATAGGAGAAGATGAGACTCTGGAACTAAATATAGATCTTGAAATGAGAGTCCGGGAGATTGACCAGATTGTTGTAAGCGCAAACAGGACAGAACAAAGGATTGCCGAGCTAAGCGTATCAATGGATATCATTAAAACATCATTTCTTACTGACAATCATATTACAGATGCTCAGGAA
The DNA here is from genome assembly GCA_041479075.1 of Bacteroidia bacterium. Classification (GTDB taxonomy): domain Bacteria; phylum Bacteroidota; class Bacteroidia; order Bacteroidales; family VadinHA17; genus LD21. The sequence goes on from JBGOXH010000189.1 coordinate 5,590, forward strand.
ATAATCAATAAAACTCC
>JBGOXH010000048.1:0-14132 GCA_041479075.1 Bacteroidia bacterium
ATCTCATGAACTCACTGTATATCAAATAAATTCCCCCTCTCTCCGCCAGTTGGCGGAGAGAGGGGGAAAAGAAGGGGGTGAACATGTATTTTCCGCTTATTTCTTAATCTTAAATCCGAACATTATTGCAACACAACCGCTTGCAGGTGTATCACCTGGCTTATTGAATGAAGAGACTTTAATAACAAGCTTAAGCTGCTGGCTTGATTGCAGCTTAAAATCCCATGTTTTGGCGAAGTCTTTATCCTTGTTCGAATAGAGAACATTTTTTTCTGAGTCCAGAATTTTAAACTCGATGGCAGGTAATTTATCTTCACCAACTATTGCAACCCTGTATTCCATATCGGAGTAAAATGTTTTATACAGTTCTGCTTCTTCGCCCTCAACAAGGACAGCAGCATGGTAATTGCCGTCATGCTGATATGGACCAAGATCCGGGAGGCATTCTTTCTTGGCAAATGCCTTGCATTGTGCATTTGCAGATCCGCTATAGGTAAAAACAAATAATGCAAGTATCGGTATAATCTTTAATAGTCTCATAGCTTTTCTATATTACGAATCTACATTATGAACGTACTTCTTATCTCAGCAACTACTGATGACAGTTCCTTGAATATTTCGGGAGTCATGTCAGTCTTAACTTCTGATTTCAGAACAGTAGTATTTGAAGTTTTGTCGTATTCAGGTCTGACAGGGCCGGATGTTATCTTAATTTTATCAAAAACTGCCTTAAGTTTTTCAACCTGGACAATAATTTCATCAATCGAAGGATCTCCTTTGCTGCCCTTAAGCAGGTTCAAAAGTATATCAATTGAAAGCTTCTGGTCAATAATTCTTCCAACGAGCTTATTACCGTTAAAATCATTCATATCAACCAGCTGGGTGGAGATATATAGACCTTCAATCCAGCCTCCTACAAGAACTGTTGAAGCAACTGCAGTACGTCCCATATCTTCAAGTTCTGAGTTTGAATTCATGAAAGTCTGCGATACAACATCCATAATGACTTCAGTGTTATTGATATTTGCTTCGAGTTTGTCGATATCCTCCTGCTGAATTGCCTTTAGAATGCCAAGGCCATCAGCCATCTTCTTGGCAGCATTCATATAATCAATTAACAGCTGGGTTTGCTCATACAAGCTCGCAAAACTAAGATCACAGGTATAAATACCCAGGTTAAGTGCCATTGCCTTGTTGGTCACATAATTATTCTGACTGGAGACAGGGTTAAGAAGATGTTCATCAAACCTTGCTCCTGCTGATTTTATAAGCACAGCTGATTCGAGAGGAGAAGGTAATGCATTGAATATTTTTTCGGCCTGCTTAATATCCTGCAAAACCTGAGCATCCGGAGCAGGTTTAACCGTTACATTTTCTTCTGCTGGTTTTTTGCCACCTTTGCAGCCGGATAATAAACTGATTATCAGTATAAATACCACTAAAACACCTGAACTGATTCTGTACTTTCTATTCATGATTTAAATATTTAATTATCAAACGTAATTCACGACTAAATTAGTATAATATTTTTATTTTTCAAAAACACATCATGTATTTGACTCTATTTCTAACTTTGCCAAAAAAATATTCAGGTGATAAGAGCGGGTAAAAAACTCAGGGAGCTCTCTGCTATCCTCGGCAAGCGCAACAAGGTGCAAGTTTCTGAAGCTATTAAAATGCTCAGGGAAGAGGAGCCGTATGAAGGTATAATAGGCCTGCTGGCTTCATTCTATAATGAGACCGAAGAAGAATCGATACAAAAAACAATTGAAAAGTTTTTCAATGATCTGAAGGATCAATCTGGCAGGCCGGAGGTCATAGCAGAGATAAGAAGGCCATGGAAATCAAATACAATCAGCATGTTAGTAGCATCATGCTGGCAATCGGGACTGTATTATTCAGATTACCTTGTTGATATGACAAAGGTTTTTCTGAAAGGAGATTTTGCCACTGCAATTGAATGTATGACAGTAATTGAAGAATCGGTTCATAACAGCAGCAGGGAAAGAAAAGATGAGATTATCAATATCTTAATGGAAAGTTCGCTTTCATATATTAATGATAAGTCTCCGCTTACCCTCGAGCTGATCACTATACTGGAGAGATAGCACTTGTCTTAAAAACACCATCCCGCTGAAGCGGGAAGAAAGTTAAAATACTATAAATCAACACTTTTCTCCCGCTTTTCGCGGGAGGTGTCCCTGTCCGCCAGCTGGCGGACAGGGACGGGGTGGTTACTTTAACTTTTGAGACACCCTCATTTAATCCTCTGATGAGAAATACTTCATAAACTGGGTTCTTTCATATATTACCGGCTTTGCATAGTTGCGGTAATTAAGTTTACCCCTGAAATCATCGATTGTCCGGAATCCATTTTTATCCATCCAAGTCTCAATCTGCCTGTTCATTTGCTTAAGGAACGGAATTCCTTTTTCATACAAAATAGAACAAACCTGCACTGAATGAGCTCCGGCGAGAAGGTATCTGACAGCATCCGCACCACTATGAACTCCGGTTGAAGCTGAAATATCAATCTTAATATCCTGGGCACTGGCCATTGCAATCCACCTCAGAACATATCGTCTCTCGCTCTCGTGGCTAAAAATTGATGCAGGAACAATATCAATTTTATCAATGTTAATATCTGGTTCATAAAACCTGTTGAACATAACAACACCTTCTACTTTTCTCATGTAGAACTGGTCAATCATATTCAGAATATTAGAAAACCTGTACCCTATTTTGATTGCAATAGGAATTCTGACAGTTTTTTTCAGCTTTTCAATCAGGTCGAGATAGATTTTTTCTGCTTCAGCAGCAGATTTCTTCCTGTCGAGAGGCAGGAAGAAGACATTGATCTCCAGAGCATCGGCACCTGCTTCAACAATATTTTTAGCAAATCCTGTCCATCCTTCGGAAGAAAAGCAGTTAATACTCGGGATAACGGGAATGCTCAGAATTTCTTTTGCTTTCCTTATAAGGTTAAGGTATTCCTCAACAGAATGTGATTTAATATAAAATGATGTATAATCGTCAGCCTCAGGGTACCCTGTTGCAGAGCTTAATGTATTGATATGCTGTGTTATCTGCTCTTCAAAAAGCGATTTCAAGACAACTGCCCCTGCACCGCTGTCCTCTGCCTCTTTAAGATATCCCAGCGTTGAAGTGAGTCTGCTGCTGCTGACAATCAACGGGCTTTTAAGGGTTAAGCCAAGATATTTAACCGCAAGTTTTTCCATTTAATTGTTCTTCTGATTTTTCAATTTCGTTCTCCAAATATAATACTTCCAATCCTGACAATAGTGCTGCCTTCTTCAATAGCAATTTTAAAATCGCCCGACATTCCCATCGATATTTCTTTAAAACAGATCTCTTCCGGAAAATATTTCTCTTTCAGCACTTTGAAGCAGCCTGTCAGATACCTGAACTCTTCGCGGATCAGCTTTTCATCATCGGTAAATGTTGCCATTCCCATAATACCACTGAGTCTCACTGATTGTAACTGTCTGAATTCTTCTGAACTGATCATATCGATAACCTCATTCATGCTGAAACCGTACTTTGTTTCTTCTTTTGCGATATGAAACTGAAGAAGACAATAAACTATTCGGTTGATTTTCAAAGCTTCGGTATTTATAGCTCTTAATAATTTAAATGAATCTACTGAATGGATCATACTGATGAATGGTACCAGAAATTTTACTTTATTAGTCTGGAGATGGCCAACATAGTGCCATTCAATATCATCAGGGAGCAGGTCTTTCTTTGAAATCAGCTCCATCACCCTGTTCTCTCCGAAAATCCTGTGGCCGGCATTGTAAGCTTCAAGTATTTCGGTTGCAGACTTTGTTTTTGATATTGCAACAAGTTTTACAGATGATGGGATTTGCTGCTTTAAGGAGATAATATTTGAGGCAATATCTGACATATATTCTTAATTCTTAACCTTCCCTCCAGCTCCCTCCCTTAAGACTAAGGGAGGGAGTGAGTTCACTGTAAATGTGTAAGTTACACCCCTTCCCTTAAACTTAAGAGGGCCGAGCGTTTAAAAATTGCCTGGTAGGCAATTTTAGCGAAGGAGCCAGCCTGCAGTGAAGGGGTTGGGGGTAGGGTATATATCGTTATTATTCCAGCAAATGTATCACCAGCCCGCTTCTCAGCTTTGGTTCAAACCATGTCGTTTTTGGAGGCATGATATTCCCTGAATCGGCAATGGTAATAAGTTGTTTCATCGACACCGGGTATAATGCGAATGCAACTTTCATCTCGCTGTTGTCGACTCTCTTTTTCAGCTCGCCAAGGCCTCGTATTCCTCCTACGAAATCAATACGTTTCGATCTGCGAAGGTCCTGGATATCAAGTATTGGCACAAGTATCTGGTTTGTCAGGATAGTTACATCAAGTACCCCTATGGGATCATTATCATCGTAAGTTTCTTTTCTTGCTGTCAGACTGTACCACTTGCCGCCAATGTACATAGAGAAGTTATGAAGCTTGCGGGGCTTATAGATTTTATCACCCTTCTCCTTTATCTCAAATCCTTTTTCAAGCTTCAGAATAAATTCTTCCTCGGTCAGGCCATTAAGATCTTTTATTGTTCTGTTGTAATCGATTATTCTCAACTGATCGTCAGGAAAATGGACAGCCATAAAGAAATTATACTCTTCAGTACCGTTATGTTTAGGGTTATTCTCCCGTTTTTCCTTTCCTACCAGTGCAGCTGCTGCTGTTCTGTGGTGGCCGTCAGCCACATAGGTAAAGGGTACCTTCTCAGCAAATAGCGTTTCAATCAGCCTTGTGGTTTCGGGATCACGTATAACCCAGAAATGGTGCCCGAATCCATCTTCCGCTTTAAAATCGTACTCCGGCTTTTCCTTTTTGACAATTTTCTTAACTATTGCATCGATCTTTTTTACAGCAGGATATGTAAAGAATACCGGTTCAATGTTAGCATTATTAACACTGATATGTACCATCCTGTCCTGCTCCTTATCGGGCCTGGTAAGCTCATGCTTTTTAATTATTCCATTCAGGTAGTCGTCGACTGAAGCACATCCTGCAATTCCGTATTGTGTACGGCCGGCCATGGTTTGAGCATAAATATAAAATGTTGGATTTTCATCCTGAACCAGCCAGCCCTTTTTCCTCCATAATGCAAAATTTTCAACCGATTTTTTATATACCGATTCGCTATGTGTGTCTGTGTCATCCGGCAGATCTATTTCTGCTCTGGTTATGTGAAGCAATGAACACTCTTTTCCTTTGGCCATAGCCAAAGCTTCCTCAGTGTTCATTACGTCATACGGCAGACAAGCCAAATCTTTTGCTATTTCACGGGGAGGTCTTAATCCCCTGAAAGGTTTAACAACTGCCATCAGCAATACATATTATTTATTAACCCTATATTTTTCGTTGCCGGTTTTGAAATAATCGACTATCTGTTGGGCAGCAGCAACACCTGCATTTATATTTGCTTCTTCAGTCTGTGCACCCATCTTTTTCGCTGTAAAGATAAATTTGCCTTTGTATTTTTCTTCAAATACAGCTTTGCAATCAGGCTCTACATCAGACAGATATCTGAAGTCAGCTCTCTCCTTAAAAATTTTCAGAAGGCCATCTTCGTCAATCACCTCTTTCCTGGCAGTATTTACAAGAACAGCATCTTTCGGCATTTTCTTCAGAAGGTCATAGCCTATCGATTTTTTTGTCTTATCATTTGCAGGCATATGAAGCGAAACGTACTGGCATTTTGAATAAAGTTCATCAACGTTTTTGCAGATTTTAACACCTTCTTTTGTAAAATCATCATCCTTTACAAAAGGATCATGTGCATAAACCTGCATTCCGAATCCGTGTGCTATTTTAGCCATATATTTTCCGACATTCCCGAATGCATGTAATCCAAGGCTTTTATCCCTCAGCTCACTGCCTGATTTGCCTGCGAAACCGCCACGAGCCTGGTAAAGCATCATTTCAAAAGCAAGTTCTGCAACAGCATTTGAATTTTGTCCCGGCGTATTCATTGCTACTACTTTATGAGCAGTACAGGCTGGCAGGTCGAGATTATCGAAGCCTGCTCCGGCACGAACAACAATTTTCAGCTTTTTGGCAGCATCCAGCACCTGAGGAGTAACAAGATCGCTCCGCTCTATCATTGCATCAGCGTCAGCGACAGCGGAAAGCAGTTCTGAGACATCCTTATAATTCTCAAGTAATGCAAGCTCATAACCTGCAGCATCCGTTACTTCGCGGATCAGCTTAATTGCAACCGGTGCAAAAGCTTTTTCTGTTGCGACAAGGATTTTCATATCATAAAAATTTTAGTTGTTTTTTTCAAATTCTTTCATTGTATCGATAAGTGCCTGAACACTTTCTTTCGGCAGAGCATTATATGTCGAAGCCCTGAAGCCGCCAACTGACCTGTGTCCTGCAATACCTACCATTCCTTTCGATTTTGCAAAATCGGCAAAAGGCTGTTCAAGTTCCTTATATTCGTCGGCCATTACAAAGCATATATTCATAACTGACCTGTCTTCAGGATCTTTAATTGTGGGAACAAACAATTTATTCCTGTCAATTTCGTCGTACAGCAACTGTGCTTTTTCAATATTTTTCTTCTGCATAACCTTCACTCCTCCAAGTCCTTTCAGCCACAAAAGAGTTTGTTGAGCAGCGAATACCGCGAATACCGGAGGAGTGTTGAACATTGATTCTGCTTTGATATGTGTCCTGTAATCAAGCATTGTCGGGATTGGGCGGGTTACTTTTCCCAGGGCATCTTCTTTAATGATAACCATTGTTACACCTGCAGGGCCCATATTTTTCTGCGCACCGGCATAAATAATGGAATATTTAGACACATCAACCGGACGGCTGAAAATATCGGATGACATATCTGCGACCATCGGAATACTGACATCGGGATCTTTTTTTAATTCTGTCCCGAAAATGGTATTGTTGGTTGTAATATGGAAATAATCTGCATCTGCCGGAACTGTGTAGTTCTTTGGTAAATAGTTAAAGTTTTTGTCTTTTGAAGAAGCTGCTTCAACGGCATCGCCATAAATTTTTGCTTCCTTAAATGCTTTACTGGCCCATTCTCCTGTTACCAGATATGCAGATTTCTTATTCATCATATTCATTGGTACCATTGCAAATTGCAGGCTTGCGCCGCCACCAAGAAAAATTACCTGATAACCTGAAGGTATTTCAAGCAATTCCTTACAAAGGGCAATAGTGTCGTTCATACATGCAATAAATTCCTTGCTGCGGTGAGAGATCTCAAGAACCGAAAGTCCTGATCCGGCAAAATTCTTAATTCCTTCAATTGTATTATCCAATGTGAACTGAGGGAGAATTGAAGGACCTGCAAAAAAGTTGTGTTTTTTCATGATGAGTATATTACAATTAATAATAGATATTCTGATTCACCTGTATGACAAAAATAAAATAAAAAACCGATCGTAGTTGTTAATTAATTAACACTAAGCCAACCTATTTTATAAAATATTATCAACAAGAATCCCATTTTTAATTACAGGAATCTTTTTTGTAAAATCGGGAGTCAGGCAAAAACTTATACAATCGTCAAGACCTTTATCGCGGAGACGTGAACGTTGTGCAACCTTTTCGATATATCCGGACAGATCATTTTTTGCCAGCGACCAGAGATCCATTGCCGCCAGGGTAGAGTCACAGATTGTTGAGTATAAAGAACTCTCCATCAGCCTTTCAGCCATTGCACCGGCACAGAGTGTATCTTCCAGATTGAACCTGTTTTTCCATCCTGAGCAGAATAAGACTACATCTTTTTCCATATTGATTAACCATCCTGTCAGAGAACTGATGTTCAGAAAAGAACCAATCACTATAGCATCTGCAGATGCTGCCATTTTTATAATACCTGTCCCGTTTGTTGTGCTGTAGACTATTGTCTTTCCCTCGACTCTTTCGCGGGTAAAATTAAAAGGTGAATTTCCAAAATCAGCAAAATCAAGTACATATCCATCACGTTCTGCTGCAACCAGGTATCCCCGATTCTTAAAATCTTTTGCTTCATGCACCTCGGCAACAGGTATTATTGAAGTTGCTCCATTGGCAAAAGCTGTGCAGATAGCAGATGTAGCACGTAATATGTCGATGATTACCACTATTGATCCTGCATGAAGGTCAGGTTCGTACAATGCAGGCGAAAAACATGTTTCAAGCTTTCTTTTCCCCATACCCATCTTTTTCCTTAGTGCTCTTTGTGTTTTCCTTTGTGCTCTTAGTGGTTAAATTCTTTTTTTAACCACAAAGGACACTAAGTTCACACGAAGGACACAAAGGATTTATTTTTTATAAAACGGAAGATCGACGACTTTTGCCTTCAGGTTCTTTTCCCTGATTCGGATAAAAATTTCTGTGTCAGGCTTCCAGAAGCCTTTTGCGAGATAAGCCATTCCGATACCCTGTTTCAGCATTGGCGACATTGTACCCGAAGTAACTTCTCCAATTTTTTTGCCCGATGCATCGACTACCTCATAATGCTGGCGAGGAATTCCCCGATCAATCATTACAAATCCCTTCAGCCTTATACCGACACCTTCATTCTTTTGCTTCAGCAGAAAGTCTTTATCTATAAAATCCTTTGAATCAATAAATTTGGTAATCCAACCAAGCCCTGCTTCTATTGGTGATGTCTGATCATTAATGTCGTTCCCGTAAAGACAATAGCCCATCTCGAGCCTCAAGGTATCGCGTGCTCCCAGACCTATCGGCCTGATACCGAATTCTTCACCAGCTGTAAAGACAGCATTCCAGAGTTTAGGTCCGTCAATATTTTTAACATATATCTCGCAGCCTCCGGCACCAGTATAACCAGTTGTAGAGAAAATTACATTTTTAATTCCGGCAAATTCCGTCTCCTTGAATGTATAGTATTCCATGTCAGTCACTGGAGTTTTTGTAAGCTTTTGCATTGCTTTTAACGCCATCGGACCCTGGACAGCAAGCTGGGCAATGTCGTCCGAGGCATTTACCAGGTCTTTACCAACTTTTAATCCAAAAGGTTCAGCATTCTTAACGCACCAGTTCCAGTCTTTTTCAATATTTGCTGCATTAACTACCAGAAGGTATTTTTCAGGATTGAACTTGTATACGAGAAGGTCATCAACTATTCCGCCTTTTCCATTAGGGAAGCATGAATACTGTACTTTACCATCAAAAAGTACAGAAACATCATTAGAAGTAATATATTGGAGAAATTTAAATGCGGCCGGACCTGTGACCCAGAATTCACCCATGTGAGAGACATCGAAAACACCTACCTTTTGCCGCACAGTTATATGTTCATCGTTAATTCCTGTATATTCCACAGGCATTAAATAACCGGCAAAAGGAACCATTTTTGCACCGGCCTCTTGATGGAATTTAGTAAAAGATGTATTCTTCATAGAAAGTTTATTTAGAATATATTTTTTAGAAACCGTTAAATACAAACATCAGTTAACCATCAGAATTCCAGTATCTTGAATTCAACTCTCCTGTTTTTGGTTCTTCCTGCCGCAGTAGCGTTATCGGCTACCGGTTGAAGTGATCCAAAACCTTTATATTCAAGCCGTGAGCTGCTGATACCTTTCTGGACCAGGTAGTCGACAACAGCCTTGGCCCTGTTTTCAGACAGCTTAAAATTAAGAGGCTCACTACCCGTCTTATCGGTGTGTCCTGATATCTCAATTTTCATTTTTGGATTTTCTTCTAGAATGCTCAGGAGTCGGTCGATCTCCTCATATGAGCTTTTTGTCAGAACTGATTTACCTGTTTCAAAAAGGATATTATTCAGAACTATTTTCTTCCCGACTTTAACTTTTATCAGTGAAATATCAAGATTATAAGCATCGCCGGAAAAAGTTGCAGGGATATTAATTCGTTTCATGTCTGAAAGGAATCCGCTTCCACGGATATCGACCATGTATGTTTTTTTTGCAGGAAGCTTCACCCTGTAACTGCCATCAACATCTGAACTTGCAGTTGAACCTACAACAAGGTCCGTTGAGAAGTCAATGACATCAATTTTTGCCATTACAGGTTCGCTTGTCTCCGAATCTTTTACTTTACCAATAAGATATAATCCTGTCTCTTTGGGAGGTTCCACAACAGGCGGCGGAGGGGCCTGTATTATCTCTTTAACAATCACAACCGTATCTCTGACAACAACAGTATCAGGTTTTGGAGGAGTCACAGGAATAATGACGGGTTCAGGTGGGAGTATTCTTCCCCTGAAAATATCGAGTCCTCCTATGCTCTCCGGACGGTTTGATGCGAAATAAAATGTACTGTCGTCATTTGGGGCAGGATAGAAGAAAATTTCATCCCATGGCGTATTAACAGGATATCCGCAGTTAATTGCCTTGCCCCATGTACCTATCTTATCTTTAACGCTATAGAATATATCAAAGCCTCCTGTGGAATTATGTCCTTTTGAACTGAACCAGAGAGTATCGCCTCCCTTTGAAAACCTTACTGACTCTTCGTCAAAAGAGCTGTTGATCATAGGACCGGCATTAACTGGTTTTGACCACCTGCGTCCCTCCTGTTTCTTTATCATGTAAATATCCTTGCCTCCAAGAATTCCTTTTTCCTTATCGGTAACATACCATACTTCGTCACCTGAAGGAGAAATAGTCATTGAGGTTTCCATTCCGCCGCTGTTAATCTTAAATGAAACATGGCCAGGGGATTTCCATTCTCCTTTTTTCTTTTCTGAAACCATTATGTTTCCCCCTCTCTCATAACCAACATAAACATAAAGCTTATCACCTGTCGGGCTAAGATACAGCGGCGTTTCGCAATATGGAGTAGTAAGGTTTTTTCCGATAGAAACAGGTAATCCCCAGCCACTTTCATTCAGCGTTGATGTAAGAATATTCTCATCAAATTTTAAATCGTCATATTGAGTGCTTGATTTTGATAACTGGCGACGTGAAGCAAAAAATATAGTTTTACCGTCGCCAGAAATGATCTCAGCATAATCATCCGAAATTGAGTTTATACCTGCGCCGATATTATTGATTTCAATCCTTAAAGTATCTTTGGTAACCTCCAGAGCAGACTTGCATTCTTCGATGTATCGTTTTGCTGATGCTATATACTCTTTAGGTTTCTTTTCCGGAGTGTTCAGGTAACTTTCAAGTTTTTCAATAGCTTCATTACACTTCCCTGAATATTGAAGTGCCCGCCCGGTAAAAAAAAAGAACATCCCCGGTCAGATCACTCTTTTCTTCAAGAACTTTCTGGAAAAATTTTACTGCTTCTTTTTTATTATCAGAATAAAGCGCTGCTATTCCTGTTTTATAATTCAATTCCGGATTTACATCATTGTAAGCAACAGCCTTTATATATTCGTCAAAAGCCTTGCCATAGGATACACCCTGTTCCTTATAAAATTTATCGCCATCATTAACGTGTTGCCAGGCAGCTTCAAAACCTGTTCTGTCACTTTTAAAATCTTTCTTACGGACAGTAACCTTTGTCTGACCATCAAGTATCAGAGAGCAGCAAAACAGAAATATTATAACGGGAGAAAATAAATAGTATCTCATATCATCTGATTTTTCTCACTATAAAAGTAGCACTTATTTCCCTTTTTCAAAAAAACCTTTTCAACTGCATCAAAAACTGCTCTGACGGAAGAAATAATTGTTATATTTGTTTTATTCTTTGCATTCAGAATAACTCATTTTAGAATTCAATTCTATGGATTACAAATTCATTAATACTGAATATCTTGATTCAGTATCCGGAGGTAACAATGAAACAATCCGTGAGATTGTCATTATGTTCAGTGAACAGGTAGTTGAAATGTATAATGAAATGAGAACTCTCCTTTCTGAAAAGGAATATAAAACTCTTGGTCTGCTGGCGCATAAAGCAAAGTCATCAGTTGCAATAATGGGGATGGTAGACCTTGCAGCAATATTGAAAACACTTGAAATTCAGGCAAAAGAGGGTAAGGAAATCGAAAAGTATGAATCGTATGTGACAAGATTCGGTAATGACACACGCGAAGCAGTGAAAGAGCTTGAGGATCTGCTAAATAACAAGCTAAAAAATGTTTAAATGATTAACATTGAAAGAAGAGATAAAATTGATATTATAACCTTTTCTGTTGATAAGATCAATGCCCTCATTACTGACGAAATAAGGCAGGAAATCAATAAAGTTTTTGAGAACGGAAACACGAAGGTTATAATAGATCTTAAAGGTGTTCAATATATAGATAGTACAGGATTTGGATGTCTGCTCTCCTGCTTGAAAACAGCTAAAAATAACTATTGTATTCTAAAATTTGCCAATCCTGAATCACAGGTAATGGAAGTGCTGAAAACTCTGAATCTGCACACCGTATTCGACATTTATGACGATATTGATATGTGCGTCAGATCGTTAAGATAACGGTACACGGTACACAGAACACAATACCCTTGCACCTTGCACCTTGTACCTTGTACCTTGTACCTTGTACCTTGTACCTTGCACCTTGTTATGTATTGACCCCTATAAAACTGGACTAATTTCCATTTGGTTTAATACTGATATTTCAAATTTATTATTTTTGTTTATAACAAGCAACGCTTCAGTTGAGGGGCCATCTTCCGGGTTAGGATTTGGCTTCTCTCTGAAGAAAAATATTTCTCTTTTAAATTTATCTTTTTTTATCCCTACCAGGCCTGATTTCCAAAGCTTAAGAAATTGTTTTGGTGGATAATAAAGCAGAACTTTCATTACCCTGGTGTTGTTGTAAGCATTGAAAAATTCATGAAAAATACTTCTGGCATGACTAAGGTCCCTGAAGATATTTCTATTGCAGACCAAGCGTGTTACTGTGCTATGAAACGATTCTATGTGTCCATTTTGTTGAGGCGTGCCGGGGTTAATATACTCATGGGTTAATCCGATGGAGTCAAGTGCACTGGCAAGCTTTTTAGCGATAAACTGAGGCCCATTATCAGTTCTTATAATAATCTTAACTCTTTGCCGATTTATGTTTTCTTTTACAACAGGATGGTTGATAAAGTCCATTACAAGATCTATGACTTGGGAACTGCGCATAGAGTACAGCAACTCCCATACCGGAGCATAACGACAAAATGTGCACAAAAATGTTAACAGGAAAGCATTCCTGTTTTCTCCGTGGATGTATACATATTTGATATCTGCTTCTATCGTTACAAATGGCCCGTCTAAAGGAGGACTTGTATACTTTATAAACAATTTGTTCAGAGGTTCTTGCTTTACTGTCTGTGGATGTAACAGACTATTGTCTCTCATTAACCGATTTACCTTTTTATGATTAATTATGTAACCCTGGCGCTTTAATAATTCGGATGAGACCCTATAGCCATAATCGTGATATTCTGGCGAGATGAGATTAATAAGCTCCTCTACGACAGCTTCATTCGTTACAAGACCCTCATTATATTTAAGGGTGTGCGTTGAGGGGCGTTTGCCCTTAGGTCTGCCGTTGGGTTGATAGTAGTACGTGCTTTTCTTAATGCCTGCTATTGAAACAGCATTAGAGACCTTAAGTCCATTACCAACATAGCGACACACTATTTCTCTTTTTTCTCCCATTGTGCAAACTTTTTTTTTAAAAGTTCATCTTTCATTTTGGATTCCAGCTCTTTCTCGGCCAATAATTCTTTCAATATCCGATTTTCCTTTTCCAGCCTTTTAAATTGAGCATCCATGTTCTTTGCTCTCCGATCCTCAAGGCCTTCCAGACCATGAGCATTGTAGCGGTCCAACCAATCATAGTAAAGTGTCCTTCCAATATTATATTTTCGACACCCCGCTGTAACACCAAGGTTTTGAATATCCAAAAGTATTCTCTCTTTTTCCTGTGGTGTCCTTTTGTGAATTTCTCTTCTCATCAACATAAAAGTACAATTTATTTCAGTACTTTTAGTCTAGTTTCTTAGGGGGTCAGAACACGTTGTCAGATATTTGAACCGGAACTTTGAACTCTGAACTTCAAAAATATCCTTCTTTTTTCCGGTCTTCCATAGCTGCTTCCGACCTTTTGTCGTCGTACCTTCCACCCCGCTCAGTAACTCTGGTAGCTGCTATTTCAGTGACGATTTCTTCCAGCG
>JBGOXH010000097.1:0-9756 GCA_041479075.1 Bacteroidia bacterium
AGAGGTTAACATGCAAAACTCAATCCTATGACTCATGATACTTTGGGCTATAAAAGGCATGGCTTTTTACCATAAATTTACCTTTCTTAACTGTATACCATGTGTGTATACCCCTGTTTACTATGTGTGTAGTCCATACACGGCAGCAGAGAGGGGGAATACCTGAGCGGAGCGAAGGAAGGGGGTGAGTACATGTTCAGTAAAAGAAATCTTAAGTAATTAATTCATTTTTATTATTAATTTTGATCGATTAATCATCCGGGTATGAAAAGTCTATTATCTTCATTTCTGATCATTATATTAATTGTTGCAACCTCTTGTAAACACAAAGAACTTGAAAAAGAAATATTTACACCAAGCTTTTCAACATTAAAAAACGATTCCTCCGGAAACAAAGCTCCTGAATTAAAAAAAGAAACTTATTATGGGTTACTTACTCCTGTTGAGGTTTGTGTCATCTTTAACAGGCTGGGTATTCCTTACAGCAATGCAGCTCTTAATCCCACATCGAACAGGGATCTTTATCTCAGCAATTCTAAAGCTTCGATAAATACAGGAATTTATGGAGTTGACTTTGGTTATCTGAAAATGTTTGGCATTGGTCAGGAAGTAATAGATTATATGGTCACTATCAGGGATATGAGCAATAAGCTTGGTATCCCTGACAATCTGATAATGGAGCCTGTCAAAAGAGTTCAGAACAACATGGCCGATGTGGATACTATTACAGCGTTAATGGACAAGGCTTATAAAGATATTGAAAATCATCTCAGGCTGAGCGGGAGAGAAAGCACTGCCGGACTGATGGTTATGGGAGGCTGGGTTGAAGCGATGTACATCGCAACACAACTGGTTTATAATCCGACAAATCCTGATCCCGAGGTAGTGCAAAAGATTGCTGAACAAAAATATACACTCACTTCCCTTTTAAGTTTCATGAAAAATTACTACGACGACCCAGTTGTCGTTTATTATACCAAGAAGCTTAAATATCTGAAGAATTATTTTGACTCCTTCGAGATTTATTTCGAAAAAGGCGATCTTGAAATCGATACCGTCAAACATGTTCTCCGTTCATCAGGAGTCAAAATGAATGTCTCCGTTGAAACTCTGAACAAGATCCGCGATTATGTTGCGAAGCTCAGGACAGAGATGGTGACTCCGTAAATCCTCGTCCCCCTTTTTTAAATCTCACGTACTCATCCCCCCAACCCCCTTCTCTGCTGTCGCAAAGAAGAGGGGGTAATTTGTTGATAATGAGTTATTTTACTTTCTAATAATTTTGTTTTATTGTTTTAATAAAACTATTTATTTTATAAAATACTTCCCCCTCTTTGTGTAAGCAGAGAGGGGGAAAAGAAGGGGGTGAGTACATGCATTAACCAACTTTTTTCGTAATTTTAGAATCGCTTATAAAATCTTCATTATGAAAGCTGCTAAATCTTTTTTTCTCCTATTTACAATTTTGTTCATATCTTCCTGCGGTCCCCACGAAAAAACAACCGTAAAAGAAGTTATTCAGAAAATCAGGGAACAACCACAGGTTGTACTTCCTCTCGATAAAGGATTCAGCGAATATATTGCCGGATATACCTCAGGTATTGTCCCTGCAAACTCGGTAATCGAGATTCGTTTAACCCCTGAATTTGCTGCAAAAGCTAAAAAAGAGACACCAATGGGATTGTTCTCTTTTGAACCTTTAATTAAAGGGAAAACAGAATGGACCGACGATAATACTCTTGTTTTCACTCCGGCAAAATTGCTAGATCCGGGAAAGACCTATATCGGCCAGGTAAATCTCTGGAAGCTCGGTGAGGTAAAGGAACGCCTGAAAGTTTTTCCGCTCAGGTTCCAGACCCTTAAAAAAGATTTCAGTATAACTACAGGAACACTTGAATGTCCTTCGGGAGAAATAAATACATATATCCTTAATGGTGAGATAGTTGCATCAGACATTATTGATCAGGCAGAAGTCGAAAAATATCTCGAAGCAAAGCTTGGAAGAAAGAAGCTGGAAATAAAATGGGATCACTCCGATAATCTGATTCATAAATTTACAGTCACCGGCATATCACGTACAGATAAGCCGCAGGAACTGACTATTGAATGGGATGGGACATCGTCCGGTGTAAAGAAAAAGGGATCTTCGACAGTTTATATCCCGCCATCAGGAGCATTTATTGTACTCGATGTGAAAACTCAACAGGGTGAAAATCAGAAAATAGATATCATTTTTTCAGATCCTGTCGATCCTGCCCAGGAACTTGACGGACTGGTTTACACTACTCCGGTGTCGGCGACTGCTGCCAGCATCAGCAATAATATCGTAACCGTTGTCCCTGCAAATCCATGGCAGAAAGTGGTCTTGCTTAATGTGGAGAGATCGGTAAAAAATGCAACCGGGGCAAATCTTTCGTCATCTTTTTCAACAAATCTCGATTTTACGACAATTAATCCCGGAATTCAGATTATCGGAGAAGGCGTTATTCTTCCATCATCTCAGAATCTCATTTTCCCCTTTAAAACAGTCAATCTGAAAGCCGTTGATCTTAAGATAATCAAGATTTTTGAAAATAACCTGCCATATTTTCTTCAGGAATCTGATATTAATTCCGATTATAACGTTAAGAGGTTTGGTCGTCCGGTCTATTCAGGCAAAGTGGATCTTACAACGGGTACCGGTACAGGAGCCTGGGTTCTTAATACTATTGATCTTGCTGATTATATAGACATCGAACCGGGTGTATTATATAAGGTACAGCTCGGGATGAGAAAGTCCTATTCGCTTCTGCAGTGTGAGCTTTCTGATGAGGAAAAACGATATGAGGAGCTGCTTCAGCAGTCGCAGGATATGAGCAGCAACTACTGGGACGATCCTGACAGTTATTATGATGATAATGATGCATCTATCTATTACACATTTGATTATAAATGGGAAGACCGTGATGATCCGTGCAAGGGAGCATATTACAGTCCTGACAAGAATATTTCAAGAAATATTCTTGCTTCCAATCTGGGACTGATTGCCAAAAAAGGTGAGGACAATATTCTTCATGTAATGGCTAATGACCTGCTGACTGCTTTGCCGGTCAGGGAGGTATCAATTGATGTGTATGACTACCAGATGCAGCTGATAGTTTCCGGGAATACAAATCAGGATGGATCTGCTGCAGTTTACTGCGGAAGAAAACCGTTTCTGCTGATTGCAAAGAAAGACAAGGATCGAAATTATCTGAAGCTCAATGATGGTAATTCTCTCTCCCTCAGCTCATTTGATGTTGCCGGAAATAAGCCTGAAAACGGAATCAAAGCTTTTATCTATGGTGAAAGAGATGTCTGGAGGCCAGGTGACTCAATTTTTCTCTCACTCTTCATAAAAGATATGAAAAGCGATCTTCCTCCTGATCATCCTGTTCAGTTCGAACTTATAAATCCGCTTGAACAGAGAGTTGATAATCAGATTCAGAAAGCTGAGGGCAAAAACCTGCTTGTTTTTACCACAAAAACATCATCCGATGCAGTTACGGGAAATTATCGTGCTGTGTTTAAAATTGGTGGCGCTTCATTCACCAAACGCGTCAGGATTGAGACAATAAAGCCAAACCGCCTGAAAATAAATCTGAGCTTCCCCGGAGAAATTCTAGGAGGTTCCGATCATGGTTCAATTGGAAAGCTTAATGTCAAATGGCTTAACGGCTCTGTCGCAAAGAACCTTAAAGCTTCTGTTGAATATATATTGAAGCACACCAAAACAGAGTTTGAAAAGTATGGCCAGTATAATTTCGATGATCCGATAAGCGAGTTCTATTCCGAAACTGAAAACATTTTTGATGATGCTATTGACGAAAACGGAAATGCAACAGTAAATTTTGAGCCCGGCGGTGAGCTGAAGGCTCCGGGAATGCTTAATGCTGTGTTTACCACTAAAGTTCAGGAACAGGGCGGAGATGAAAGTGTCAATCAGACAACTTATAAATATGCTCCATATCCTGTTTTTGTCGGTATCAACCTGCCAGGACTTAAAGGCAAAAGCAGAATGCTCTTTACTGATGCTGATAATGAAGTAAAAGTTGTAACTGTGGATGAAAAAGGGAAGCCTGTCAGGTCGGAAGTTGAGATGACAATTTATAAATTGTCGTACAGGTGGTGGTGGGAATTCGACCAGGAGAACCTGGCAGATTATATTTCCAACCAGATCTATAAACCTGTAATCAGACAGAAAATCACAACCTCAGGTGGTGAAGGCAGCTTCACCTTCAATATAAATAAGAATGACTGGGGCCGTTATCTTGTGAGGGTCACTACACCTGCCGGTCATTCAACAGGAAAAATGCTTCTTGTCGACTGGCCATGGGAATATGGGGCAAAAGGCAATGCAGAAGGAGCAACTCTTTTGGCTATTAATACAGATAAGGAGAAGTATATCCCTGGTGATGAAATAAAGATTTCGTTCCCTTCTCCTGAAAATGCAAGAGCGATAGTTACTCTTGAAAATGCAACAAGTGTACTTGATGAGATACGTGTTCCGACACAAAAAGGAAATACTGAAGTTCGATTCAAGGCTAAGCCCGAAATGGCGCCTAATGTTTATGCTTATGTTTCAGTTATTCAGCCTCATAGCCAGACAGTAAATGATATGCCTGTGCGGCTTTATGGTGTTATTCCTGTTATGGTTGAAGATCCGGGGACACGTCTTTCACCACAAGTTGATGTTGCTGATGAAATACGATCACAAACACCTTTTGAAATAAAAGTCAGTGAAGCAAACCGTAAAGCAATGACTTATACTGTCGCTGTAGTTGATGAAGGTTTGCTCGATATAACAGGATTCAAGACTCCGGATCCGTGGAATTATTTTTATGCCCGCGAGGCACTTGGTGTTCAAACATGGGA
Source organism: Bacteroidia bacterium (assembly GCA_041479075.1). Lineage (GTDB taxonomy): Bacteria > Bacteroidota > Bacteroidia > Bacteroidales > VadinHA17 > LD21. The sequence goes on from JBGOXH010000097.1 coordinate 4,894, forward strand.
TCTTTATGATTTTGTCCTTGGTGCTTTTGGCGGAACACTTGAAAGAATATTTGCAATCGGAGGCGATGAAGCAGTTATCGATAAAACAGCAAATAAAGCTCAGAGATTTGTTCCTGTTGTAAAATTCATCGGACCTTTTAATCTGGCTCCCGGAAAAACAAATATCCATCGATTAACTCTTCCTCAATATACAGGCTCTGTAAAGGCAATGGTAATAGCCGGTAATGAGAGGGCTTTCGGATCTGTCGACAAGTCGGTTCTTGTGAAAGATCCGCTGATGGTTCTTGTTACTGCCCCCAGGGTGATAAGTCCCGGAGAAAAAGCTGCTCTTCCTGTTACTCTTTTCATTCAAAAAGATAACATCAGAGAAGTAACTCTCAAGGCAGAAGGGAATAATCTTATCCGCTTTGAAGAAAACACAAAAACCATTTCAGCATCAGGTGTTGGAGAAAAAGATACCGAATTTACCTTCACAGCGGGCGATAAAACCGGAATAGGCAAGATTAAAATCACCGCTTCAGCTAATGGCGAAACGGCTGTATATGAAATGAAAATTGAAATAAGGACTCCTAATCCTCCTGAGACTCGTGCAGAACTAAAAGTCCTTAAACCCGGAGAGAAATGGGAAACATCATTTAAGCCATTTGGTATTGAAGGTTCCAATTCTGCTCTTATTGAAGTATCAGCGCTGCCATCAGTAAATCTTGAAAAACGGCTCGATTATCTTCTTGATTATCCGCACGGCTGTTCTGAACAGATCACTTCTGCAGCTTTTCCCCAATTGTGGTTAAAAGATCTCACTGAAAATAATGCTGATGTTGCAAAAAGATCTGCTGAAAACATAAAGGAAGCTATTAACAAGCTGATCTCAAGGCAGATGGTTAATGGAGGAATAGCATTGTGGCCGGGCTCATATCAGCCTGATAACTGGGTAACTTCTTATGCCGGACATTTTATGCTCGAAGCAGAACGGCTTGGTTATAATATTCCTTCAGGATTCAAACAAAAATGGATCAGCTACCAGAAAAAGTCAGCACAGGAGTGGCGTTTTGATAACAGATATAAGTACACGGCAAATGACCAGGCATACCGGCTCTTTACGCTTGCACTTGCCGGGCAGCCTGAAAAAGGAGCAATGAACAGGCTGCGGGAGACTAAAGAGATCCCACAGCTTTCACGCTGGTTCCTTGCTGCTGCATTTGCTACAACAGGCAGACCGGAAGTTGCTGGAGATATGCTCGATGTCAGAACCACAGAGACTGAGCAGGAATATTATTATTATTACTATGGAAGTCTGGTTCGCGATAAGGCTATAATCTTATATACACTGACAATTCTTAAAAACCAGGAGCAGGCTTTTTCTCTTCTGAAAGAAATTTGTGACAACCTCAGCAAGGATACATGGTACAGCACACAATCACTTGCATGGGGACTCTTCTCGTACATGAAATATGTTGAAATGATGCCTGGTGATAAAAACAGTCCTGTAAAAGTCAGAATTACTTTCAACGGAGAAAAAACCGATCAGACGATCAGCGGAAAACAGCTCTGGAAAAAAGATCTGAAAATTAAAAACGAAGGGAATTTGCTGATTGTCCAAAACAGTGCTGAAAGTCCTGTCTATATCAATCTCGTTAAAAAAGGTATCCCTCTTCTTTCTGATGCAACAAAAGCAGAAAAAGGAATGACTATGAAGGTCGATTATGTGAATATGGATCTTAATCCGGTTGATCAGAAAAATCTTTTACAAGGAACTGATTTTATGATGGTTGTGAAAGTTTCAAATAACTCTTTTTCGAAAGTTGAGAATATTGCTCTCACTGAAATGGTACCATCGGGATGGGAGATTCAGAATACCCGTCTTTTCGAAGCAAACTGGGGTATCAAGGAAAGCACTTATGATTATCGTGATTTCAGGGACGACCGTGTAAATACTTATTTCGGTTTGGGACAGGGAGAAACAAAAACATTTGTTCTTATTCTGAATGCTGCCTACAAAGGCGATTTCTTCCAGCCATCAGTATGGTGTGAAGCTATGTACACTGAAAACTGTTATTCAAGGATTCCCGGAACACAGGTCAAAGTGACCGGTCAGTAAATTGAACAGAAAAATCAAAATATTACTGGCTGCAGCCGCGACACTTATTGTCGCGGTTTTGCTTTCTCCTTATCCGCGATTTAAAGTTCCATTTAGCACCGTTGTTGAAGCAGGAGATGGAAGTCTCTTAGGCGCCAGAATTGCTGATGACGGGCAATGGAGGTTTGCTCCTTCTGAAAATGTCCCTGAAAAATTTGAGAAGGCTCTGCTTACATTCGAGGATAAGTATTTTTACTGGCATCCAGGAATAAATCCTGTTTCGATCATAAGAGCATTAAGGGATAATATCAAAGCAGGGGAGATTGTAAGCGGAGGAAGTACGATCACCATGCAGGTTGCACGTATTTCACGCGGAAACAAACCACGCACTTATCCTGAAAAAATTATTGAAATGCTCTCGGCAGTGAAACTTGAATTGTTTCGTTCAAAAAAAGCAATATTAAAGCTGTATGCTGCAAATGCCCCGTTTGGTGGTAATATTGTCGGTATTGATGCAGCAGCATGGCGTTATGCAGGAAAAGCTTCATCAGACATCACCTGGGCAGAAGCGGCAGCACTTGCTGTTCTTCCAAATTCCCCGGCGCTTGTATTTCCGGGAAAGAATCAGGAGATAATGAAATCGAGACGTGATAATCTTCTGAAAAAACTTTACGAGAGAGAATTCTTCGATTCACTAACCCTTGTGCTTGCGCTTGATGAGCCTCTTCCGGGAGAACCTAAACCTTTGCCGGTCAAAGCGCCTCATCTGACTGATTATTTTTTCAAAAAGAATAAAGGTGAAACAATCAGAACAACTATAGATGCTGAAATACAGGAACGTGCAACCGAGATCATCAATTCTCACCAGAAAGATCTTTCGGGAAATTTTATTAATAACTCTGCTTGTTTAATCGTTAAGGTTGAAACTGGTGAAGTCGTGGCTTATGTGGGGAACAGCAGCTCAGAAGATTCCGGAGAGCATGGCAGAGATGTTGATATTATAAGGGCGCACCGCAGCACCGGAAGCATACTTAAGCCTTTTCTTTATGCAGCTATGCAGCAATCCGGGGATATTCTTCCGAATACACTTATCGCTGATATTCCAACCAGGTTTCCGGGCTTTTCACCAAAAAATTTTGATATGAGCTATAGCGGCGCTGTGCCTGCTTCTTCTGCCCTCTCACAGTCGCTTAACATTCCTGCAGTGAAAATGCTTCGTCAATATGGTCCTGAGCGTTTCCTTGACCTGCTTCATAAAACAGGTTTCACAACTTTCGATAAGCCGGCAGATTATTATGGCTTATCTCTTATTCTTGGCGGAGGAGAGACAACTCTCCGGGAGCTTACGGGTGTATATGCTTCATTGTCCAGAGTTTTAAACAGGTACAATAAAGAAAAAAAATATTTCAGGGAGGATTATGATTCACCGCGGTTAATTATTCAAAATGAAGCACATGCAGAAAAAACAGCAGATGCTGATCCTCCCTATACAGCTTCATCGATCTGGCTTACCTATGAAGCTCTGAGAAAAGTTAATCGCCCTGAGGGAGAAGCCGGCTGGCAATATTTTTCATCCTCTCCAAATCTTGCATGGAAAACCGGTACAAGCTTTGGCTTCCGCGATGCATGGGCAGTAGGTACGACTCCGGAATATGTCATTGGTGTCTGGGCCGGCAATGCTGATGGTGAAGGAAGGCCCGGGCTTACGGGAATAACAGTTGCTGCACCAATCCTTTTTGACCTGGTTAATATGATGGGTCCGACAAGCTGGTTTCCATATCCGGCAGAGGATCTGACAATGATAAAAATCTGTTCTCTCAGCGGCTACAGGGCAGGGCCGGATTGTCCTGAAACCGAGGAGATTCCGGTATGTATTAATGGACTCAGAAGTGAAGTATGTCCCTATCACAGGATAATTCATCTCGATAAAACCGGCACAAAGCAGGTTACTGCAGATTGTGTTTCGCCCAATGAGATCAGGAATGAATCGTGGTTTATTCTTCCTCCCGCTATGGAATATTTTTACCGCTTCAAACATTCTGAATACAAAACTCTTCCTCCTGTTGCTCCGGGATGTTCCGCCGATTTAAATATTCCTGTTATGGAATTCATTTATCCGACACCCGGAATTAAAATTTTCATCCCCCGCGATCAGACAGGTCTGCTGACAAGAGTTATTTCTGAAGTGGCTCATCGCAATCCTTCAAAAAAGATTTTCTGGCACCTCGATAAAAAATATATCGGAACAACAAAGTTCATTCATCAGGTTGAAATTATGGCAGAGCCGGGAGAACATGTGCTGACTGTTGTTGACGAGGACGGGAATTCAATAAAATGTGGGTTTAGCATAATGCGACCTCTCCCCAACCTCCCGCCTAAGCGGGAGAGGGGCTAACACATTAATAATGAATAGCTTCCCCCTCTCTCCTGGGAGAGGGGGACAAGAGGGGGAGAGGCCGTTAAAAAACCTATTGGTAAGAAGGTTCGAATAACTTAAAACCCTATTTTTGCTGCTTATGAAAAGTACCAATCATATCGAAATATTCCCTGTAGTCGACGAATCCGGGAACGAAATTTCCCGTGCTCCGCGCGATCTTTGTCATGATGGCAAAAGCATGCTGCTTCATCCGGTTGTTCATTTTCACCTTTTTAATGAAAAAGGAAAGCTGTTCCTTCAGAAACGTGCAATGACAAAAGATCTTCTTCCCGGCAAATGGGATACGGCTGTCGGAGGTCATTTAAGTCCGGGAGAGAGTGCTGAAGAAGCTTTGAAGAGAGAAGCAAAA
>JBGOXH010000313.1:0-3089 GCA_041479075.1 Bacteroidia bacterium
ATACTTTATCTTGTAATTGCCTTTGGTGTTTTCGGAACCGTGCTGATGATGATGGCCGAAAGGAGAAGGGAATTCGGAATGCTTATATCAATCGGCATGCAGAAAAGGAAGCTGGCAAAAGTAGTTTCGCTTGAGATACTTCTTCTGGGTTTTGTAGGTGTCATTGCAGGGGTCATAGCATCATTGCCGGTTGTGATTTACGGTAATATTCACCCAATAAGATTTACCGGAGAGATGGCCCGTATGTACGAAGATTACGGTTTTGAACCCATAATGCCGACTTTGCTGCCTGGTACATTTTACTTGTGGCAGATAGTTGTTGTACTGATAATACTTGTCATTGCTATTAATTTCAGCGTACGCAAAATATTCAGGATAAAAGTAATTAGTGCCCTCAGAGCATAAACAGAAAAAGATGATTACAACTATAGCCTGGAAAAATGTCTGGCGTAACAAAACCAGAAGCCTGATCGTGATCAGTGCTGTGGCTATCGGTGTCTTTGCCGGAGTATTTACAATGGCGGCAATTAACAGTTCAATTCTTCAGCGGATTGACGCTGCTGTTAATGAAGAGCTTTCTCATATTCAGGTGAATAATAAAGACTTCAGGAGCAGTAATGATGTACAGAATATAATTAAGGATTTTCCTTCAGTTATATCTGCTTTGAGATCAATTACAGGTGTGAAGGATGTTACAGGCAGAATTATTATCAGAGGCATAGCATCTACTTCTGTAAAAAGTACCGGTGTGGAGATTAACGGGATTGATGTGGAAAAGGAAAAGAAAATCTTCACCTTAAACAAAAAGCTGATTCCAGGAACCGGAAGTTATTTTGACGAAAAATCGAAATACAATACAGTATTCATAGGTGAAAAACTGGCCAAAGAGCTGAATATCATCAGGTATATAATTTCTCCTGAAGTTCTCTTTGCACTTAAGAATGAAGACGTTCCAACTGCCGTTATTTCAAAGCTTGAACCACTTTATGACCAGAGATTTATCTCCGATAAAAAATTTTCAAAAGCCTTTCAAAATCTTCTCAACCCTAAGGAATTTAAAAAGTACGGAATGAAGATAAAAGAAGCCGCCTGGTCTTACAGGGGAGGTTCAAAAATAATCCTTTCTTTTCTTGATGTGAACAATATGCAAACCGGTGCGGCATTCCGTGTAACAGGAATCTTCAGAACAAATAATGATATGTTTGAAGCTACTTCATTGTTTGTCCCGATTGAGGAGCTGAGAACACTGACAGGGATGAAAGAAGGGACTTTCCATAGAGCAATAGCCCTGCTTGATAATAATAACCTTACAAATGAAATTACACCAAAAATAAAAGCAGCTCTTCCTGAATATGAAGTATTGAACTGGAAAGAAATTCAACCGGATCTTGCAATGATTGCAGACTTTATGGAGCAGATCTATGGCATATTCATGGGAATAATACTTGCTGCATTGGCGTTCGGAATTGTCAATACAATGCTGATGGCTGTGCTTGAAAGGACAAAAGAGCTGGGGATGCTTATGGCAATTGGCATGAACCGCCGCAAGATATTTTCAATGATAATGCTGGAATCTGTTTTTCTGTCAATTGTCGGAGGTTTCGCTGGAATGATAATAAGCGGAGTTGTAATAGGAATCACAGGGAAAACAGGCATAAACCTGGTAAAATATTCAGAGGGAATGGAAGCTTTCGGCTATACGGCCCACCTCTTCCCGGCAATTGATGTCCCGTTCTTTATTACAACCACAATTCTGATTGTCTTTACAGGAATATTCTCATCAATATATCCGGCACGTAAAGCATTAAAGCTGAACCCGGTGGAAGCAATAAGAACAGAATGAACTGATATTTAATATATACCCCCTTCCCAGTCCCGCTGAGGCGGAAAGCCAAATCATCTTCCCGCTTAGCGGGATAAGAAAGGGGGTTTTCAACAAAATAAGTAACTGATCTTTAAGACACACTATCTATGAAAGTAATTGAAATAAAAGAGGTTTACAAGATATACAACGAAACAGAAATCGAAGTGCATGCCGTTGATGGCGTTACACTTGATTTTCAGGAAGCTGAATTTGCTACAATAGTCGGCCCTTCAGGTTCGGGCAAAACCACCCTTTTAAATCTCCTGGGCGGGCTTGATCTTCCGACATCCGGGCAAATACTGATTGATGGAGTGGATCTTTCAAAGCTTAAATCATCTGCTCTGATTGATTTCAGGATGAAAAATATTGGTTTTGTATTTCAGGCATATAACCTTATCCCGGTACTGACAGCAAAAGAAAATGTCGAATTTATCATGTCGCTTCAGAAGTGGATTAAAAAAGACCGGGATCAAAGAACTTTTGAGCTGCTGAAAGCCGTTGGACTAAGCGACAGGGCAAACAGCAGGCCGGCAAAAATGTCGGGAGGTCAGCAGCAGCGGATAGCCGTTGCAAGAGCTCTTGCCTCGAGGCCAAAATTTATCCTCGCGGATGAACCAACAGCTAATCTGGATTCAAAATCCGCAACCACATTGCTTGAGATAATGGGAAAGCTTAACCATGAGGAGAACATAACTTTTATTTTTTCTACACACGATCCGAGAGTAGTAAAAATGGCGCACAGGGTAATAACACTTGAAGACGGGAAAGTTGTTTCAGATGAAGTCAGAGAGTGATTGAAATTCTCATTCATAAATGAAAAGGTTTTTTGCTATAGTATTTTTCCTGACACTCATTAATTCTTCTATCTATTCCCAGGAGAAATCAAAAGTTATTTCTCTGGATGGTTATGTGACTGTAATGGAGAGTGCAATATTTGACACATTATCAGGCCCGATTCTTTTCGACAATCTTCTTCATAACAGGCTCAACTTGAAAGTTTTCATAAATAAAAACATAACATTCGCAGCCGAATTGAGAAATCGTCTGTTCACAGGGGATTTAGCAAGAATCAACAATTATTATTCAGATATGATCGGTACAGATCAGGGATGGATTGATATGTCGTGGGATGTTATGAACAAAAGCTCGTTTTACCTGAATACTACTGTTGACAGACTTTGGCTGGATTTCAATTATAATAAATTTCAGGCGACAATTGGAAGGC
>JBGOXH010000172.1:0-6143 GCA_041479075.1 Bacteroidia bacterium
AGACCGGTAGCTCCGAACACAATTGCAGTTCTTGCTTCCATTTACACAATTTATTAGGTGGTGCAAGATACTAAAAAGGGTATTATCCTTTGCTTTTTCTTTTCTCGGTTAAATAATGGTTTCCCGTTAATTTTTTTGTTATTTTTACGCCCCTGAATTTTGATAAGAAAGAATGTCGCTCTGGAAAAAGTCAATATTATTCATAATTCTGATACTTGTTGTCGATCAGATTCTCAAGATATGGGTTAAAACTCACATGCAGATAGGTGACGAAATCCGTATTTTCGGGAACCGGGGAATGCTGCATTTTATTGAAAATAACGGAATGGCATTCGGGATGGAAATGGGAGGAAAACCCGGTAAATTAATTCTGAGCGTTTTCAGAATTATTGCTATTTTCGGAATAGGTTGGTTTCTTCTCTCAATTATCAAAAAGAAAGCTAACCTGGGCCTTATACTTGCTGTCAGCGCTATTCTGGCAGGAGCAATTGGTAATCTTATCGACAGTGCTTTTTATGGGATGATATTCAGTGAAAGTTTTACCCATCCTGCTGTTATATTTCCTCCCGGCGGTGGGTATTCTTTTTTCCTGCATGGAAGAGTTGTCGATATGTTTTATTTCCCGATTATTAAAACTAACTGGCCGGACTGGTCGCCTTTCCGCCCTGGCGAATCATTTGTATTTTTCAGACCTGTATTTAATATTGCAGATTCAGCAATAACCTGCGGGGTTTTCGCAATTGTAATATTCCAAAAGAGAATGTTCAAAAATCTGAATTGATTCTATAATATTCTGAGTTTATTTAACTTCTGATTTTAACCAGCAACAAGCAACAAGTAACCAGTAACTTGTTTTTATTCCTTGCAACAATCTCCGATACTGTTCAATATGTTCCGCAGGTTGGCATGCTTCAGATAATACCAGGTATTTTTGCCCTCTCTTTTCGATGATAAGACACCGCGGTCCTTTAAAATTACAAGATGATGAGAAGCTGCAGCCTGTTCAATGCCAAGCTTTTTATGAATTTCCGTGACGGTTCTTTTCTTACCATCCTCAAGGTACCCGACAATTGAAATTCTGATTGGATGGGCTATTGCTTTAAGCATATTTGCGGCTTTTTCAATTGTTTCCGGGCTCAGTTCTTTTAATTCCATCTTTGAAAATTTAAGATACAAATATATGTAAATATGTTGATATATCCGGTTACCGGCTGACGGTTACCGGTAGCCGGAATTTAATTATTGCTATATTTGAATGAAATAAATCAATATGTCGATCCTCACTGAAATCAAAAAACCTGTTGAAAAGGAGATGGATGAGTTTGAATCCTACTTCAACAAAACCATGAAAAGTGAGATCCCGCTTCTGAAAATAATTTTGAATTATGTTCTTCGCCGCAAAGGAAAACAGATGAGGCCTTTGCTTGTATTTCTGACAGCCAGGCTTAACGGTACAATATCTGAAGCAACTTTTGTTGCAGCAACGTTGATTGAACTTCTTCATACTGCCTCCCTTGTTCATGATGATGTGGTTGATGATGCTCATGAACGCAGGGGCGCCATTTCAATAAATGCTTTATGGAATTCCAAAATAGCCGTACTTGTTGGTGATTACATGCTTTCAAAAGGATTGTTAATCAGTGTCGAAAAAGCTCGTTACGATATGCTTGAGATTGTTTCAGAAGCTGTTAATTCAATGGCCGAAGGAGAGCTTTTGCAGCTGCAAAAAGCCAGGAAATTAAATATTAAGGAAGATGATTACTATAAGATAATCATCAGCAAGACGGCTGCATTAATATCTGCCTGCACTGCAACCGGAGCAATATCTGTCACCGATGACCCGGATACCATTCAACTGATGAAGGATTTCGGCGAAAATATCGGCATTGCATTCCAGATCAGAGACGATATTCTTGACTATGAGGCAAATGGACTAACCGGGAAAACTGTCGGAAATGACATTAAAGAACGGAAAATTACACTTCCTCTGATTCATTCATTGGAGCTTGCATCTCTTTCCCAGAAAAGAGAAATAATGTCAATTGTAAAAAGCAGGAAAAAAACCAAGTCTGAAATAGATGAAGTTATCCGGTTTGTAACTGTTTCAGGAGGATTAGAATATGCTGAGCTTAAAATGAATCAATATCGCGATAAGGCACTCGCAATTCTGGACTCTTACCCCGATTCTGATTATAAGGCTTCTCTGAAGAAATTCGTTTATTTTACAACTTCCAGGAATAGCTGATACTTTTATGCGGCAGCTTCGAGATGAATCTTCGCCACTTTATCCATATCAGCAGGATAGAACCTTGATCCGACGTAAAATAGAAGCGATCCTAAAATCAAAACAAATGGAAGGATGGACATTGATACCTTGATGTTTGAAAGATCTGATATTCTTCCCAGGACTATTGGTGCTGTAAATGATCCCAGAAGATTCTGGACGGCAACGGCAATGGCATATGAAGTTGCTCTGAGTCCCGGATGTACAACATCCTGGGTAACAGCAGCAGCTCCTGCTATAAAAGTCATTATTGTTATACCAAAAACAAAAAGAATTAAAAGTTGTGAGGTTCCTTTCATAAATACAAGAGCAACAAATAATAAGACTGCAGAAAACAATGTTGAAAGCGCAGGAAATAAAAGTCTTGCCTTTTTTTGCTTTTCTCTCCATTTGTCAATCAAAAAGCCCCCTAGCGGGGCTCCGATTATTGCAAGAAGCATTACGGCACCTGCAAGGCTAGCAGCTACTTTCGGTTCAATTCCTCTCACTGTTTGAAAATATGTCGGAAGCCATACTATCATCGCCGTTGTTACAAATACAACTGCGGCCATGCCAAAATAGGTCAGGATCAGTGATGGTTTGGAAACAAATTCACGGAACAAATCTTTTGTTTTCATCTTGATTTTGTTGTTCATCTTATCAACAACAGCAAGATCTACAGTCTTATAGTCCTTCACAAACAGGAATAGAATGGCGACAATTAATCCGGGAACTGCAACAATGCCAAAAGCATGCTTCCAGCCCAGAGCTTGGGCGATAAAACCACCTATAACCACACCCACTGCAGAACCAAGGGGGATTGAAGCATTCCACAGCCCCATCATTTTTGATCTTTTTTCAAGAGGATACATGCCTGAAATAAGAGCGCTGCCCCCGGGGGCATATCCTGCTTCGCCAAATCCGATAAATATTCTGGCCATAAATAGCTGAACATAATTTCCTGTGAACGCACACAGAGCGGTTGCTAAACTCCATACGATGGCCATTATTCCTATTGTTTTTGTTCTGCTCCAGCGGTCAATAAGAATAGAAACAGGAAAAGTAAGAATTCCGATAGCCAGATAAATGACCGATACAAGCCCTCCGTTTTGAGTATCAGTAGTGCCCCAGTCTGTTTTTATGAAGGAAAACATTGAATTTACGACCATCCTATCAGCATAGTCAAACAAATAGAGCAGGAATAGAAGTATGAATATGTAGTTCGAATACCCCTTTGAAAACAAGTATCCCTGGCGGTTTTCCTGATTATTCATAATGGTTACTTTTAATTACCCTATGACCAAGTAAATAAAAAAAAATGTCTGTTGTTTTTTTTATCTTAATTTTAAGTCTTTATACTTATCATTATTTATTTAAAAGGAATCTATTTTAATTTGTCAGAAATAAAAAATTACAGTTATGGTAACAATGAAGCAAATTGAAGATTTTCTTGCATCTGAACCGATAGCAATGGTTGGTGTTTCTCGTAATCCTAAAAAATTTGGATTCGCTGCTTTCAAAGAGCTGAAAGAAAAAGGGATGAATATCATTCCGGTCAATCCGCATGCTGAAGAAATACTTGGAACAAAAGTGTATCCGGATATTAAATCATTGCCTGCCGATACAAAGGGTTTGATCGTTATGACACAGAAAAGCAAGACCGCCGATGTGATCAGAGAAGCTAAAAACAGAGGTTTTAAACAGATCTGGGTACAGCAGATGTCTGAATCCAATGAAGCTCTGCAGGAGCTAAAGGATACGGACATTAATTTTATTTCAGGCCAGTGCATCCTTATGTATTATAAACCCCATAGCTTTCATAAATTCCACGGAAAGCTTAAAAAGTTTTTTGGCCGTTATCCTAAATAAATTTTAATTCGTTTTTATGGAAGAAACAAAATTTACTTACAGCATAGAACTTGCTGTAAGAGATTATGAATGTGATATCCAGGGGGTTGTAAATAATGCAAACTATCAGCATTATCTCGAACATGCCAGGCATGAGTTTCTTATATCAAAGGGAATTAATTTCATTAAACTTCATGAAGAGGGGATAGATCTTATTGTTACCAGGGTTGAAATAGATTATAAATATCCCCTGCGAAGCAGTGATAAATTTGTAATTCGTCTCTATATTCGCAGAGAAGGAAATGCCCGTCTGTTGTTCATTCAGGATATTTTCAGGCTGCCTGATGAAAAGCTGATCATTAAATCTAAAGTGACCGGGGTGGCAACAAAGAATGGCAAACCTGTTCGGCCGGGTGAAATTTTCGATCGTTTAAACATTTAGTAATCAATTCTGATATTATGGGAAAGAAAAATTTGACCAGAAGACAGTTTGTTACCACACTGACAGCAGGTGCGGGAACATTATTGTTTGGCAATATAATACAGGCTGTCCCAGCTCCTAAAATTCTAAATCAGGTTGATCCGTTCCAGATTATTACACTTGGAAAAAGCGGGATTGAGACAACCCTTCTTGGCTTGGGGACCGGATTTAACGGAGGAAACCGTTCCTCTGCAATAACAAGAGCAGGCGTTGCCGAATCAGTCATCAGTTATGCATATAATGCAGGAATCCGGTTTTTTGATTGTGCCGATACTTACGGAACACATCCCTATACTGCGAAGGCCCTTAAAAATCTTCCCAGGGATAAATACACGCTGAGCTCTAAAATCTGGGTTTCGGGGGGAGGAATTCCGGAACCGGAACGTCCTGATGCCGATATTGTCGTGGACCGTTTCCGTAAAGAGCTGAATACTGATTACCTCGATGTTGTTCAGATACATTGCATGACTAGCGCAACATGGACCGATGAACAAAAAAAACAGATGGATATTCTTGAAAATCTTAAAGCCAAAAGCGTTATACGGGCACATGGGGTTTCCGTTCATTCGTTACAGGCAATGGAAGCTGCCGCTGAAAGTTCCTGGGTAGATGTAATTCATGTCCGTATAAATCCTTTTGGTGCTGCAATGGATTCAAAAGATCCGGAAAAAATAATTCCGGTTATTAAGAAACTGCACGATTCCGGTAAAGGTGTTATTGGTATGAAGCTTATTGGAAATGGAGACTTTAAGAATGATTCTGAAAAAATTGATAAGTCATTAAAATATGTTCTTGGTCTTGAAACAGTTGATATGATCATTGTAGGATTTGAAAGACCTGACCAGATAGATAATTATGCCGGAAGAGTTGCGAATGCACTTAATTTGCGCCGGAAAAAATAACAAGGTATTTTTATGTGTAGAAATTGTTTTTTATCCTTATTATTTCTTAGCTGTACTCTGCTTGTTTCGGCTCAGGATAATGATTTATCAAAAGTTATTAAACCGGGAGCAACACTTGAAAAGCTAGCAGATGGCTTTGAGTTTACAGAAGGACCAACTGCTGATATAAATGGTAATGTTTATTTTACAGATCAGCCTAATAACCGGATAATGGTCTGGAATATAAAGACTGGCCTTTCTGTTTTCATGCAGCCTTCAGGCCGGTCAAACGGCCTTTCATTTGATAAAAATGGTAACCTCTGGTCGTGTGCCGACGAAAAGAATGAACTCTGGAAAATAACTCCTGATAAAAAGGTGGAAGTAATTATCAGCAACTTCGGCGGGAAGTTTTTAAATGGTCCTAATGATCTTTGGATAACACCGGATGGGGGCATTTACTTTACGGATCCTTTTTATAAGCGTACATGGTGGGATCACAGCGATATGCCACAGGAAAAACAGTGCGTCTATTATCTGAAGCCGGATCATAAAACTATAATCAGAGTTGCTGAAGATCTTCAGCAGCCCAATGGAATTGTAGGAACTCCTGATGGCAGGATATTATTTGTTGCCGATATCCGTGGAAATAAAACATGGTCATATTTAATAA
>JBGOXH010000055.1:0-13535 GCA_041479075.1 Bacteroidia bacterium
CAGATCGCTTCCATAGCAGCATCACTGATTCCTTTCCTTGAACATGATGATGCCAACAGGGCACTTATGGGATCAAACATGATGCGCCAGGCAGTCCCTCTCATCAATCCCCAATCATCAATTGTTGGTACTGGACTGGAGGCACAGGTTATTAAAGACAGCCGGATTCTATTCGTTGCAGAAGGCGACGGCATTGTAGAATATGTTGATTCAGACGAGATTGTAGTCAGATATACTAGAACTGATGAAGAGAAGTTTGTGAGCTTTGATGATGATACAAAACGGTATAATCTGCCAAAATATAAAAAGACAAATCAGAATACCTGTATAAATCTCATACCTGTCGTTAAAAAAGGTGAGAAAGTCAAAAAAGGACAGGTTCTCACAGAAGGTTATGGTACGAAAAAAGGTGAGCTTGCCCTTGGACGAAACCTAAAAGTGGCATTCATGCCATGGAAGGGCTATAATTTTGAAGATGCCATCGTTATTTCCGAGAAAGTTGTACAGGACGATATGTTCACTTCAGTTCATATCGATGAATACCTTCTCGAAGTACGCGATACCAAGCGTGGACTTGAAGAACTTACATCTGATATCCCGAACGTTAGCGAAGAAGCTACAAAGCATCTCGATGAAAATGGCCTTATCAGAGTAGGTGCACATATCAGACCCGGTGATATACTGATCGGAAAGATTACTCCAAAAGGTGAATCGGATCCATCTCCCGAAGAAAAGCTTCTGCGTGCAATTTTCGGCGATAAAGCCGGTGACGTTAAAGATGCATCTCTTAAAGCCGGACCATCACTTGAAGGAGTTGTCATTGATAAGAAACTCTTCACCAGAGCTATTAAGGACAGGAAAGCAAAAGCAAGCGAAAAACCGATGCTTGATAAAATTGAGCACGAATTCAGCAAAAATGTTGATGATCTTAAGTCGCGACTTGTCGATAAGCTTTTCATCCTAGTAAATGGAAAAACATCACAGGGAGTTAAGGATTATCTTAATGTTGATGTGATTCCAAAAGGAAGTAAGTTCACTCTGAAACAATTGCAAGATGTTGATTTTCTGAATATTAATCCAAATAAATGGACAACAGATAAAAAGAAAAACGACAGTATTAAACAGCTCCTTCATAACTATATCATAAAGTATAAGGAGGTTGATGGGATTTACAAACGTAAGAAATACAATATAACCATTGGTGATGAGCTGCCAGCCGGTATCGTACGGCTTGCAAAAGTTTATATCGCTAAGAAAAGAAAAGTAAAGGTTGGCGATAAGATGGCAGGACGCCATGGTAACAAAGGAATCGTTGCCAAGATAGTACGCCAGGAAGATATGCCCTTCCTCGAGGACGGAACACCTGTTGATATTGTTCTGAATCCTCTGGGCGTGCCTTCCAGAATGAACCTCGGCCAGATATATGAAACAGTTCTAGGCTGGGCGGGTCAGAAACTGGGACTTAAGTTCTCTACACCTATTTTCGATGGTGCAACAATTGACCAGATAACTGAATATACCGAAAAGGCAGGTCTTCCGAAATATGGTAAGACTTATCTTTATGATGGCGGTACCGGCGAAAAATTTGACCAGCCTGCCACAGTGGGAGTTATATATATGCTTAAGCTGGGCCATATGGTTGACGATAAGATGCATGCACGTTCTATCGGACCTTATTCCCTTATTACCCAGCAGCCTTTGGGAGGTAAAGCACAATTCGGTGGACAGCGTTTTGGTGAAATGGAAGTATGGGCGCTTGAAGCTTTTGGTGCCGCTCATATTCTTCAGGAGATACTTACAATTAAGTCAGACGACGTTGTCGGCCGTGCCAAAGCTTATGAGGCAATTGTTAAAGGGGAGCCCATGCCACTGCCAGGTATTCCTGAATCGCTCAATGTCCTGTTACATGAACTTAGAGGTCTGGGCTTGAGCGTAATACTTGATTAACAGCTCTTTACTTAATTATCATTGATTAAATAAAATTCAGTATATGTCATTCAGAAGAGATAACAAAACAAAAACTAGTTACTCAAAGATCTCGATAGGTCTTGCTTCCCCTGAGGAAATACTCGATCGCTCGAGCGGTGAAGTGCTGAAGCCTGAAACAATAAATTATCGTACTTATAAACCTGAGCGCGATGGATTATTCTGCGAAAGGATCTTTGGTCCGGTAAAAGATTATGAATGTCACTGCGGTAAGTACAAAAGAATACGTTACAAGGGTATCGTATGCGACAGATGTGGCGTTGAAGTTACTGAAAAAAAGGTGCGTCGCGAAAGAATGGGACATATCTCGCTTGTTGTTCCGGTCGCACATATCTGGTACTTCCGCTCGTTGCCTAATAAAATTGGCTATCTCCTTGGACTTCCTACCAAAAAGCTCGACTCAATAATATATTATGAGAGGTACGTCATTATTAATCCGGGAGTTAAAGCTGTTGATGGTGTAAAAGCTCTCGATTTTCTGACAGAGGAAGAGTACATTGAGATCATTGAATCTCTGCCAAAAGAAAACCAGTATCTTGAAGATACACACCCTGATAAGTTCATTGCAGACATGGGTGCTGAAGCTCTGTTCAAGCTTCTGAGCCGTCTTGATCTCGACGAAATGTCTTATTCACTTCGTCACAAGGCAAATACTGAAACTTCACAACAGCGTAAAAATGAGGCACTTAAGCGTCTTCAGGTTGTCGAAGCTTTCAGGGATTCAAAGCATGTGAACAAGCCTGAGTGGATGATAATCAAAGTGGTTCCTGTAATCCCTCCGGAATTAAGGCCACTTGTTCCTCTCGATGGCGGACGTTTTGCAACAAGCGACCTGAACGATCTTTACAGAAGAGTTATTATAAGGAACAATCGTCTGAAAAGGCTTATTGAAATCAAAGCTCCTGAAGTTATCCTTCGAAACGAAAAACGAATGCTGCAGGAAGCTGTTGATTCCCTTTTCGATAATTCAAGAAAAGCTAATGCAGTTAAAACAGACGCAAACAGACCGCTTAAGTCACTGAGCGACAGCCTTAAAGGCAAGCAGGGAAGATTCCGTCAGAACCTTCTCGGTAAACGTGTTGATTATTCTGCACGTTCAGTAATTGTCGTTGGTCCGGAGCTCAATCTTCATGAATGCGGTCTTCCAAAAGATATGGCAGCTGAGCTCTATAAACCATTTATTATTCGCAAGCTTATTGAGCGCGGAATTGTCAAAACTGTCAAATCGGCCAAGAAAATTGTCGACAGGAAAGATCCTGTTGTCTGGGATATCCTTGAAAATGTTCTTAAAGGACACCCGGTTCTTCTTAACCGTGCTCCGACCCTTCACAGGCTCGGTATCCAGGCTTTCCAGCCAAAGCTGATTGAAGGAAAAGCTATTCAGCTTCACCCGCTTGTTTGTACTGCATTCAACGCAGACTTCGACGGCGACCAGATGGCAGTTCACCTTCCTCTTGGAAATGGTGCAATACTTGAAGCACAGATGCTTATGCTTGCTTCTCACAACATACTTAATCCGGCAAACGGAGCGCCGATTACTGTTCCTTCGCAGGACATGGTACTCGGACTTTACTATATTACAAAAGGCAAGAAAAGTACTGAAGATGAGAAGGTTAGAGGAGAAGGTCTGACATTTTATTCACCTGTGGAAGTCAGTATAGCATATAATGAAGGTAAAATTGATATGCATGCAATTATAAAAGTTAAAGTTAATGACAGGATCGACGGTGAATTTGTGAACCATATCATTGAGACAACTGTCGGAAGGGTCATTTTTAATCAATATGTGCCTGAGGAAGTTGGTTACATAAATGAGATACTGACAAAGAAATCACTTAGAGATATAATCGGTCGTGTTCTGAAACTTTCAGGCATGGCAAAAACTGCAGATTTCCTCGATGCTATCAAGAACCTTGGTTTCTATTCGGCATTCAAAGGCGGTTTGTCCTTTAACCTTGATGATGTCATTATTCCTGAAGAGAAAACTAAGTTAGTTACCGAGGGATATGAACAGGTCGAGGAGGTGCTGAGCAACTACAGCATGGGTTTCATCACAAACAATGAACGCTATAACCAGATAATCGACATCTGGACACACGTCAATGCAAGGCTGACACAGTCGCTCATGAAACAGCTTTCAAACGACAAGCATGGTTTCAACTCTGTGTATATGATGCTTGACTCTGGCGCAAGGGGATCAAAAGAACAGATTCGTCAGCTTTCAGGAATGAGAGGTCTTATGGCCAAACCTCAGAAATCAGGATCTACCGGTTCAGATATCATCGAGAACCCCATTTTGTCAAACTTTAAAGAGGGTTTGTCGGTTCTTGAATACTTCATCTCAACTCACGGTGCACGTAAAGGTCTGGCTGATACTGCTCTTAAAACAGCTGATGCCGGTTATCTGACACGTCGTCTTGTTGATGTATCGCAGGATGTTATCATCAATGAAGAAGATTGTGGTACCCTGAGAGGATTGGTTGCAACTGCTATTAAAAAGAATGAAGAAGTAGTCGAAACTCTGTACGAAAGAATATTGGGACGTACTACAGTCCATAATGTATATCATCCTCTTACAGGTGAACTTATCGTTGAAGCAGGGCAGGAGCTTACTGAAGATCTTGCCAAGAAAATTGAAGACTCACCGATAGAACAGGTTGAGATCCGATCGGTTCTGACATGCGAATCCAAAAAAGGAGTTTGTGCAAAATGTTACGGCCGTAATCTGGCAACAGGTCTGATGGTGCAGAAAGGTGAAGCGGTCGGTGTTATTGCTGCCCAGAGTATCGGTGAACCCGGAACGCAGCTGACACTCCGTACATTCCACGTCGGAGGTACTGCATCAAATATTACAACTGAATCGAGACTGGTTGCACGTTATGCTGGTATCGCTGAGATTGAAGAACTGAGAGCAGTTCCTAAAAAAGATCCTGAAAAAGGAAATATCGATATCGTAATAGGGCGTCTTGCAGAGCTGAGGATTATTGATAAGAAAACAGGAATTGCACTTACTACTCATACAATTCCTTATGGTTCAAGGTTATACGTAAAACCAGGACAGGAAATTGAAAAGGGTAAGCTTATCTGCGAATGGGATCCATTCAATGCCGTTATCATTTCTGAGATCAGCGGTAAAATAGGATATGATTACCTTATTGAAGGTGTCACTTTCCGTGAAGAATCAGACGAACAGACCGGTTTTAAAGAGAAAGTGGTTATTGAAAGCAGGGATAAAACCAAAAACCCTGCAATTAAAATTCTGGCTCCAAAAGGAGGTGAAGAGCTCAGGTTGTACAACCTTCCTGTAGGATCGCACCTTGTTGTTGAAACAAACAAAACTGTTGAGGCTGGTGAAGTGCTTGCCAAGATTCCGCGTGCAGTCGGGAAATCTGGCGATATAACCGGTGGTCTTCCAAGAGTAACTGAGCTTTTCGAAGCCCGCAATCCTTCGAACCCTGCAATTGTATCGGAAATCGACGGTGAAGTCACATTCGGGAAGATAAAGAGAGGTAACAGGGAAATAACTATCAAATCAAAAACCGAAGAGATTAAAAAATACCTGGTACCACTTTCAAAGCAGATACTTGTCCAGGAAAATGATTATGTAAAAGCGGGGATTCCACTTTCCGACGGGGCTATCACTCCGTCTGATATCCTTGCAATTAAGGGGCCGACCAAGGTGCAGGAATATATTGTCAATGAAATTCAGGAAGTGTACCGTTTGCAGGGAGTGAAAATCAATGATAAGCACTTTGAGATCATAGTGCGTCAGATGATGCGTAAGGTTGAAATAGTCGATCCTGGTGATACAAAATTCCTTGAACGTCAGGTTGTTGATAAGCTTGAGTTTATGGACGAGAATGACTGGATCTATGGCAAAAAAGTCATTATCGATGGAGGCGATTCACAGCAATTTAGACCGGGAATGATTATTACAGCAAGAAAACTTCGCGATGAGAATTCAATTCTTAAGCGCAAAGACCTGAAAATAGTTGATTCAAGGGATGCGATTCCGGCAACTTCCAGCCAGGTATTGCAGGGAATTACCCGGGCAGCACTGCAGACAAACAGCTTCTTCTCTGCTGCTTCATTCCAGGAAACAACAAAAGTGCTGAATGAAGCCGCTATTCTTGGAAAAGTCGACAAGCTTGAAGGATTGAAAGAGAACGTGATAGTTGGACATCTTATTCCGGCAGGTACAGGACAGCGCGATTATAACAGCATAATCGTGGGTTCCCTCGAAGAATATGAAAATCTTGTCGGTGTCGATCAGGAAGCAGTAGTTGAAGCTGAACCTGAGGTCATTCCAAAGAAATAATTTAATATAAATATTATGACCGATCCAAAGGACCAAAACCAGATCAGTATCGAACTGAATGAAGAAGTCGCCCAGGGTATCTATTCAAACCTGGCTGTCATTACTCATTCGGCTTCGGAATTTGTAGTTGACTTTGTCCGGATAATGCCCGGTATTCCAAAAGCTCAGGTCAAGTCAAGGATTATTCTTACTCCTGAACATGCTAAGAGACTTGTAGCAGCTTTACAGGATAACATTTCAAAATATGAATCGGTCCATGGACAAATAAAGGAAGTAAAAGGCTCGGGACCTGTTATGCCTCTCAGTTTCGGAGGTCCGACAGCCCAGGCCTGATTTGTCTATAACTCTGATAATGAGCCGTCTGAAACTGAGACGGCTCTTTTTATGATTTAGCCCCCCAACCCACCCTTTAAGGGGCCCGATAATTATGTATTTCTTCACAATTCATGTAACAATTCAATTTATTCTTCTTAAGCCTTAATTTGTTATTATTTTTATTCAATTTACCCCCTTCCCAGTCCCGCTGAGGCGGGAAGCCAAATCATCCTTTCCCCCTTGGGGGAAATAAGAAAGGGGGTTATTAATCTAAAGGTCAGAGTTTTTCTGTTACCGAAATTGTGAAGTGTTACATAATTATCGGGATAGGGGGCAGTAACCGAAAATGTTTTGTTATGAACGAAATAAAACCTTACTTTGTGAGTTGTTAAATTATATTTCGACCTGATACCTGTCGCATGAAAAGCAAAATAATCCATAATATTCTTGTCATTCTGATTATACTTCTATCAGCTATTTCTTATTCGGGCTGTAAAAAACAGGCAAAATGCGGCTGTGGAAAAGATATTCTCTTTTCTATAGATACTACTCAGGCCTTTCTATATAGCGCTATAAAATACGAATCAGATGGCGCTATAGGTTATTTTCAGATTTATAATGGGATATATTACGATACTTATTATTTCTGCAATCCAAGTGAATGGTATGCAGCTTATGATAGCCTGGTCGGTATCGATCAGGTAAAATTGGGCGGCGATGTTTACTGGGATTGCAGTTATATAAACAGTCAAAGCAATTCTTCTTACTATTCCTATTATAAGATTTATCAAGTACAGATTAATTTGTTGAAACCATACCTATATGGGAAAAAGTAAGATTTTCCATGACAAGATTTAATCTGTCTTTTGCAGGTGCTGGCAGAGTTGCCGGTGCTCTCTGCAAAGAAATATTTAATTCAGGTTTCAAAATCATTCAGATTGTATCTGAAAATGAATCAGATGGAAAACCATTAGCTGAGTTCTGTCATGCTTCATGGTCATCTGAACTTGTATTTAATAATAAAAACGATATTATAATTGTGGCAGTGCCTGATCATAAATTAAAGGATGTTCTTTCTCAATTAAAATACAATTCCGAAACAATTATAGTTCATACTGCAGGAAGCTTTGGTCTTGAAATTTTCCCTGCCAGTATTAAAAGAGCCGGAGTTTTCTACCCGCTGCAAACTTTTTCAAAAGGAAGAATTATCCGGTTTAAAGATTTACCTATTCTGCTTGAAGCATCTGAAAACGATGTTGGTCAGAAGTTAAAAAACCTGGCCGAATCTATTGGAGGAAAAGTGTATTTTGTTGATAATGAACGCAGAAGAATTGTCCACCTGGCTGCTGTTTTTGTGAATAATTTTACAAACTATATGCTTACAGCCGGTAAAGAATTAATTTCAGATGCAGGTCTCTCATTTCAAATGTTCGAACCTCTGATTAAAGAAACTATTTCAAAGGCCCTTGAAGAGGGCCCGGAAAGGTCACAAACCGGACCAGCTGTACGAAATGATCTGAATACTATCGAAAAGCACTTAGAATTATTATCTTTCAGTCCTGATTTACAAAACATATACAAAGAGATCACAAATTCGATAATAAAACGTTATAAATCAGGTTGATAATGGCAAATTTCAAGGAAGACCTTGTAAAGGTAAAAGCATTTATTTTTGATATTGACGGAGTACTGTCGCTTCAGACGATCAGCCTGAATGCATTTGGCATACCCAACAGGACTGTTAACCTGCGCGATGGTTATGCATTACAGCTTGCTGTAAAAAAAGGGTATAATGTCGGGATCATTTCCGGCAGCAACTCGAAGGAGTATCAAAAACGGCTTAAGTTATTGGGTATCAAAGATATTTATCTGAACAGCAGAACCAAGCTTGAACACTATAACAGTTTTAAAAATAAAAACAGGCTCATCGATTCTGAAATTCTTTTTATGGGTGACGATATTCCTGATTTTGAAGTAATGAAAATTGCCGGTGTGCCCGTCTGTCCATCTGATGCAGATAGCGAAATAAAACATGTAGCTGCATATATATCTGACAAAAAAGGCGGAGAAGGCTGTGTCAGGGATGTCATTGAACAGGTGCTCCGGTTACACAATGACTGGATGGATTCTGATGCATTTTCATGGTGATATGATAGAGTTCTTAAGATTAATCAGGTGGAAGAACCTTCTCATTGTCATTCTTACAATGGTTCTTATGAGATATGGAATCATTGAACCATTAATCAGCAGGATAAATGTGATTTTATTAAACGGGACAGGAATAAGCGTACCGATGGAACTCCGGTTTCCATGGTACGATTTTATTATTCTGGTTGCAGCAACAGTCTTTATAACTGCAGGCGGATATGTGATTAATGATTACTTCGATATAAAAACTGATCTTATCAACAAGGGTAAAGTTATTGTGGGTACAAAAATCCCGAGAAACCAGGCTATGTTGTGGCACACTATTTTTAACGTTGCAGGTGTGGCTGCAGGTTTTTATGTTTCATGGAAAGCAGGATATTTCTGGTTGGGATCATTATTCCTGGTCGTTTCCGGATTGCTTTATTTTTATTCTTCTACCTATAAACGTCAGTTCCTGATTGGTAATATTATCGTTGCAATTTTATCAGCAATGGTCCCCCTTCTGGTAGTTTTTTACGAATGGCCGGCTCTCTTCCGTTATTATTCTTTAAATGCAGCAGAAGTCCCAAAAATTGATTTCCTGTTTTACTGGGTTGGAGGATTTTCTCTTTTCGCTTTTCTAACAACACTTACCCGCGAGATTATAAAAGATATCGAAGACTTTGAAGGAGATTCAGCATATGGACGTAATACACTTCCGGTAGTCATAGGGATCCCTGCTTCAAAAATAGTTGCAATAAGTCTGATAATCATTACATTAGTTATGCTTTATCTGGCATGGTTTTTCTTCGCAAACAATAAGATTACTATCATCTATCTTTCTGCAGCCATTATGCTACCACTTATCTATATTCTGTTCCAGGTGGCATTCAGCAGATATAAAAAACAGCTTCATTATGCAAGCAATTTTATGAAGATTGTGATGTTAGCAGGGATACTCTATTCCCTGGTTGTAAAAGCTATTATTACCTGGAACCTTCACTGAAATGATTAGTGATAACCTTAATAATTACAGAATAATTTTGGCATCACGCTCCCCGAGGAGGCAGCAGCTGCTGCGCGATCTGGATCTCAAATTTGATGTTATTGAAAGGGATTTCGACGAGACTTACCCTGATAATCTTTCAGGTGAGGAGATTGCAATTTACCTCTCTGAACGGAAAGCAAAAAGCTTCATTAATGAAATTGCAGAAAATGAGATTATTATAACAGCTGATACAATAGTATGGTGCAACAAAAAGGTTTTGGGCAAACCTGAGGATAAGGAAGAGGCTCAGAAAATGATAAGAGAGCTGTCGGGAAACACTCATGAGGTTATTACAGCTGTTACACTCTTATCTGATGAAAGGAAAAGAACATTCTTTGAGTCAACAAAGGTGACATTTGAAGCACTCTCCGATGTAGAAATAACTTATTATGTCGAAAAATTTAAACCTTATGATAAAGCCGGTGCTTATGGAATTCAGGAATGGATAGGAGTAGCCGCATGCAGCAGAATTGAAGGTTCTTATTTCAATGTTGTCGGCTTGCCGGTACAGAAGCTTTATAAGGAACTGAAGGAATTTATTAAATGAAAAAAGGTACAAGGTGCAAGGTGCAAGGTGCAAGGACCTAGAACCTAGAACCTTATAGTATATTTCACCTTTACTCTTGCCTCGTATACTTCCGGTCTGAAGCGCTCAAGAGGATCAATCAGAGGTGAATTGAACGTAAGGAATATCTCTTTTCCCGGTTTAATTATCCATTGAAACCTTGACTGCCATCCGATTGTCTCAGTCTGATTTTCATATTGTGCAAAATTGTACCACGAAATATTCGGGCTGAACAGAAAATTCAGATTTAAACGATATATCTGGGCAACAAAGTCTCCTTCTTTCAGGTTCACCCATCTGCGATCCGATTCTAGCCCGATGTATAAAGGAACACATACCTTGTACCCTGTCTGAATAAGCAAATCTGTTCTTCTTCCTGAGTAAAATGTACCTGATACGATTTTTGCAACTGCCCACAAATTCAATCTTTTAGGAGAGGTCACCATAACAGCATGCCGCCAGAAACCATATTTTTCGACAGGAATAACTATACTATCGAAAATGTTAAAACCTTTTTCAAGAGCTTCAAACTGGTATTGGGATGCCAGGGAAATAATTGTGCCGTTGAGAAAAGTTATTTCCGAATATTTCAGATTTAATTCTCCGGTCTGCAATCTGCTCATTGTCAGGTCAGAGATAATAGTATACTCGAATCCGGTTTTGATCTGCAATACAGGTGAATTTTTTGGTCTTGGTCCTAACATGAAGCTACCGTAGAAATCTCTTATGTCTTTCCTGGGAACGAATCCAAGTCCCGGAGTAAAATTCTCGCCTATCTCAAGATATCCAATCCTGAAGTTCAGAAAATCATTCGGAAAATTTAGTTCACTTCCAAATGAAATATCACTTCCTTTGAGTCCGGTTGTAAAGGATTTCACTCCATAAAGGCTGAAAACAATGTTCTTGTTCCCTTCAAGTTCTGAGCTTTCCAACCTTAAATCTATACCTGCCAGAGAGTTTCCGGCATCGGAAAGAGCGTTCCCGTTTGTACCTACTAAGCCGATAGACGATTGTTTTCCGAAATTTCTTGAAATTCGTCCTGCCGTATAACCAGGATTATTCCACTGATTGTCATCTTTGATGTGAAGAAGACCTATATTCCATTTTCCGACTGTTCCTGTAAATTTCCCTCCGTACTTTATTGCAACCGGATTTCCTTCTGTATCGAGTCCGATCCTTCTCGAAAAGAAAGGAATCATTTCAGTATTCTGTGGATTATCATCATCACCGTTTATTCCAAAGGTGAAATAATTTGAACCATCAAGAAAGAAATCCCTTTTTTCAGGAAAGTAGAGATTGAAACGTGTAAGGTTTATCTGTTTCTCATCCACTTCTGTTTGTGCAAAGTCTGTGTTAACTGTTGCTGCAACTTTAAGAGATGGTGTGATCTGATAAAAAGCATCAATACCACCGTCAATAATCGGTTTGGCATTCTCATCTTCTTTTTTACTGTAACCGCCTGTTATATAAGGAATTAAATCGAGACCGATTCCCTGGGTGATACCAGTAAGGCCGGTTATCCTTCCGGCATCAGCCACTGCAAATTTATCTGCATTCAGCGATGAAACAGGCCAGGTCGACATTTCTGATTTACGTTTTATGTACCTTATTACCTTTAATCCCCAGACATCGCTTCCCTTCCTGAATCCCATTGTTTTAAACGGGATAATAAGCTCACCTTCCCACCCGGTATCAGTAATCTTTGCTTTTCCATCCCAAAGTCCATCCCACGATTTATTGAAAGTTTTTCCGTTTTCACTTACAAGTGCATCTCCAATGCTTCCCCTGGGTCCGATCTGGAACCAGTATCCGCTGCGGCCATCAAGATATGTATCAAAAATAACCTGTATTCTGTCATCCTCTCCAAGGCTTACATCCCGGGCAAGCTCCTTGGCAGTAATGCCGTCCGGTTTATCAAAACAGCGGATACCTATATATATATTATTATGGTCAAGCAGAAACAGGAATTCAGTCTTTTCTGTAACCGGTTCACCTGTTTTTGGCTCTCTCTGGTATAAATCATTGATTATAGCAGCATTGGCCCAAACTTCGTCATTTACAAATCCGTCAATTACAGGTGGTGTACCTGTAAAGACAGCTTTTATTTCGGGTTGTGAAAAAAGTTTGGAGAAGGAAATTATTAATAAAAAAGCTATAAAAATCAGGTTACGGATCATTCTATAAAATTGAGCCGCTAAAATAAATATTTTTTAATTCTTAATTATTTATTGTCAATAAAAGCAGACAATCAATTTATTGTCTCTTTTTAAAGTCACGTTCAACAAGTTTCAAGGAATTAGAAGTACCATGTGATGGAAGAAATATCCGGCATTTGGTCTGGAGTAATTTTCCCCAGCTTTTAACCATTTCGGCTTCATCTTCTGCGAATGGAGGGAATACTGATCCGGGGAATACTCCGAACATAGCATCTCCGACAAGCGCAATTTCATCATCGATAATTACGCTCTGCGATCCTATTGTATGTCCGGGAGTATGTATTATATAACCATTTATGCCAGAATCTTTCAGACTGAAATTGGTATCTGTAATGATATCCGGCTTACTCGGCTCAAAAAAACGTTTATCTAAAAATACTGGAGTAAGTTTGTTTGCAAGAAGTTTTGTAAAAAAGATTGCTCCTTTCGTCATAGCATTCTTTCCCTTCTCAAGGAAACAGGCTTCATCTTTATGAATTATAACTATTGCACCATATTCACGTTGAAGTTTTGCAGCGTTTGCCGCGTGATCATAATGGCTATGTGTAAGGATCAGATAATCAATTGTTTTAATATTCAGGTCATGTAATCTTCTGTCCAGCTTTTTCCAATTCATACCCGAACTTGTATCAATCAGAATATTACGATTCTTAAAGGATACAAGGAAGACATTGCTTCTGCCAAAAAGGATCCTGGTAATTTTTTGGCCATTTGTTGTATTCCAGCTTTTCATTTATCACACTATAAAGGATATTAGTAAAATTATTAACTTTCACAGAAAATTAATAAGAAAAATGAAAATTGTAGCAGACGATAAGATACCTTTCCTGAAAGGGGTTCTGGAACCTTATGCCGAAGTAGTGTATCTCCCGGGTAAAGAGATAAACAAGAAAATTCTTACCGGCGCTGATGCCCTGCTCACCCGAACCAGAACAAAATGTACTGAGTCGCTTCTGAAGG
>JBGOXH010000067.1:0-11531 GCA_041479075.1 Bacteroidia bacterium
GAATCCCATCCTTTTTTACCACAATTCCTCCTGTCATGCGAGCGAAAGCGAGGAATCTCATTTCCAATACACAGATATACAATTAGATACATTATATTCCTCAAACACAGAAAAAAAATCTGTGTTTTTTCTTGTTTTGTATTATTTAAATTAATATCTTTGTAATATCAAATTAATATCAATTACGATGAAACAGGAATTTACAGTAAAACCCATATCGGGTTATTTAGCTCTGCTGATGGCATTTTTGTTTATCGGCGGTTCAATTGCCGGATTTGCATTTCAAATAATCTGGCTTGGTATCCTTCTGGTATTGTTGTTTATTTTCACAGTCATTGGTTTTACGGTGGTTTACCCTAACGGCTCATGTGTGATGGTTCTTTTCGGAGCATACAAAGGCACTGTAAGAGAAAATGGATTCTTCTGGGTAAATCCTTTTTACACAAAAAGGAAAATATCTTTGCGGGCACGCAACTTTAACAGTGAGCCAATCAAGGTAAATGATAAGATCGGCAACCCGATCAAAATCGGTTTTGTGCTGGTCTGGAGGGTCCTGGATACATATAAAGCAGTATTTGATGTTGATGATTATCAGCATTTTGTGCTGGTTCAGAGCGATGCTGCGCTTAGAAAGCTTGCCGGGCTATATCCTTATGATAATTTAGAGGATCATGATGCTGTTATAGCTTTGCGGGGCGGGGGAGAAGAGGTTAACTCGGAGCTTGAAAGAGAGATCCGCGAAAGGCTTAAGATTGCGGGGATCGAGGTTATTGAAGCCCGGATCAACTACATAGCTTATGCTGAAGAGATAGCAAATGCAATGCTGAGGAGACAGCAGGCAGCGGCAGTCGTTGCGGCAAGATTTAAAATTGTTGAGGGTGCTGTTTCTATGGTTCAAATGGCTCTCGAACAGCTTTCAGATAAGAAAATCGTGGAGCTTGATGAAGAAAAGAAAGCTGCTATGGTTAGCAACCTGATGGTGGTCCTCTGCGCCGACAAGGATGTCACACCTATTGTTAACGCTGGTACTTTACATTCATAGCATGAGTGAGAAAAAGCCATTTGTTCTCAGGATTAACCCGGAGAAGCTGAAGGCGTTGGAAAAGTGGGCTGCTGACGAATTCCGCAGCACGAATGGACAGATTGAATACATCCTCGATCAGGCTCTCCGAAAATCGGGCAGATGGAAAGTTAAGGAGAAACCTGATGATGTGATCACTGATTAATAAAACAGATGGAATGGCAGGCAGCAATGCCTGCCGTTTCTGTTCTCAGCCTGCTGCTGCCGAAATGAATCTGAGTAAAATTTTTACTCATTGCTTCTTCAATCTCTTCTCTTGAAAAATCACCCTCCGGACCAATTAAAATGACTGCATCTTCACCCCTGGAGTACACATCAACTATTTTCTCCCGCTTAAGATCCCTGTTGCAGTGTGCTATCAATAAAGTTCCTTTATGACTTTTATTTATAAATTCTCTGAAGGTTAAAGTTTGATTCAGTATTGTTTCCTGTGCTTTAAGTGATTGCTTCATAGCCGAGATTATCAGCTTCCTGATCCTGTCTGTTTTGACACCCGGCTTTTCGGTATTCTTACAAATTACGGGTGTGATCTCATCAACACCAATTTCAACGCTCTTCTCAATGAACCATTCAAACCGCCCGGGGTTTTTCAGCGGTGAGATTGCAATATGAAGCCTGTAATTCTTGTTTTCAAATTCGCGAATTACTGAAACAATTTTAATTGAACATAGCTTTGGATCAGGTTCAGTAATAATTCCCTCATAAAGATTGCCTTTCCCGTCAATAAGCCTGACAGGTGTACCTTTTTTCATCCTTAACACCCTTATCGTATGCTTCGATTCCCTTTCATCGAGGGTGTATATATCGCCAGTAATATCAGGAGCATAAAATACCTGCATTGTTATAAGTTTGTAGGGGAATTTTAAAAGGTTTATTTTATGAGGCCATCGAGATTATTTTTATTTTCTTCCGCTTTATCCTCGCCTGTCATCCGGCGGAGGAAAGTTCCAAGCCTTCCTTCCACAGCTATCATATAAGTATAAGGCTGTCTGACAGAAGAATCAGGATGTTTTCTGTCATTCAGCTTAATTGTGGAAATCAACGTATTATAGCTTTTGTTTCCTGACTGTGTCATCATATTTCCTCTGATATATGAGAAATAGTAGTATGTTGATTCGTCTGCTTTGAGGTAGATATCAAACATGTCGCCGGATCTTCGGCGCTGGATCTCGACAAAACCATCGACGTACACATTTAATGGTTGTGTCCCGATGAACCCGATGCCAATTTTCCCCTTTGATCTGAACGAAGAGCTGGATTCGCTCCAATAAAGGTTTACGTCATTGAGCACTATTTCAAAATTAAATTCTTTTGGGAGGTTCTTTGAAGCACCGAAAAGATCGACCTCTTCTTTTATCTGGTTAGCTGCTTCAATACCTAAAAGATCTTTCATCCCCTTATTGTATAATTCACTGTTCAGGTTTACCGGCTTAAGTGAAGGCATTAATCTGATATCTTCACTCATAATTTTAAGTGCTTCGGGAGAGAAATAGAAGTCAAAGGCGAGAATTCCTTCAATATTTACATCTCCTGAATCAAGGGAATGGATTACTTTGCCGGCGCTGGTTAATTTCACAAGCTCGAAATTTGTGCCAAAATTAAGCTTCCCTTCCCCAGACAAAATGCAGAAGTTTTTATCGAATGCTATCAATTCTCCATTGAGGCTTGGGTCAGCAAGTTTTTCGAGGGAGCCTATTAAATACCTGTTTTTAGCTTTATCAAAATAAATATATCCTTTTGAGTTTACAAGGTTGACATCAGTCCATGATTTTTGTGCTGAGAGAAAAGCCGGGTATATATGAATTGAATCGAGGTTTATAAAGGAACCCGAGAAGACCATATTGTCGTTTACATCCCGCGGCTTATCACTGACAGGTATCATTACGTTTTTAGTATCAATATATGATTTGAATTTAACGGGATAGCTTTTAATTGATTTGCAGTTTTGAATTATTCCTGCTGCACCGGTGAATAATAGCTGGTCTTTCCCTGCATAGAGATTTACATCTCCTGAATATGAAAATGCCGGATTAAGCATAAATTTCTGACTTACAGGAATAAAGCCCCTGGCACTCGTGACAAGCGTATCGACTGTAAGTTCAGGGAAGCTGATCTGTTGAATATCCTTATTTTCGTCTACATAGTCATAAATAGCGCTGCCGGTGTAACGTTTTGTCGATTCGATTTTGATTTTGGCAGAATGAAGCAGGTGTCTGTTATTAACTGCAACTATCGCATTCTCCATCTGTTTTATTTGTGCCCTGCGGTTAATGGTAATCTTCCCTTTATCGGGCTGGATAAGGGCATCAGCAATATGGATATAGTTTATATTTTCAGCTTCAATATATTCTCCATCAAGATGATAGCTTCCTTTCCAGGAGGAGAAAGCAACTGTATCGGCAATAACATTTGTAGCAAAGAAAGTCGGTTTATCAAGATGGTTAAGATCAAGCTTAAGAAGCTTATCAGGTGTAAGTAATGGCGATTCGGATTTCCCTTTTTGTTCCATGTTCAGCACTTTGCTATCCATGTTATAGGCAAAATCAGTCATAGTACAGTTATATTGAATTTCAGGGAATTTAACGACAGATGTATCAGTATTCAGATGGAACCGTGTCATTTTAAGATCGAAATTCACATCTGAGCTTGAATTTTCAGCAATGAATGCATACCCGCTTGTCGATGGAGATTTCAGATCATAATCAGAGGTATCTGCTTTTATTGAATTTGAAGTAAACCTGAAAAGATCGGAAGTAATCCTCGAATCAGTTGTATTGACAACACCTGATCCATTAAGCATTTTCGGAGAAAGCTTTAAGCTTCCGTTCAGCGAAGTTCCGTTGTCAAACATATTGAAGTTTTTCCCCTGAGCATTGTATGCCAGCAAATCATCTTTCTCCGTCAGCCATTTTATTTTAACATCCTGACTGTTAAGAACAGGGTACACTCCGGAGCCATCTTTTTCGATATCGAAAGAAGCTGCCTGGGTAAGCATAGAATCAGGAAAGAACCTGAACTCTTCTGATTTTGTGGTTGAGGTCAGGTGCCTGAGAATCCCGCTGCCTATAAGCCCTTTGTTACTTATGCTGAGATTCTCATAAAGCATTCCTTTGGTTCCATAGACCTCAATACCTTCCTTAGGGATAATCATATTAAAGCCAAGGGAATTGTTTTGCTGAATTGTCAGAAATTGCTTCATTGGCTTAAGAATTTTTCCGGCATGGAATTCTCCAACCAGGTTCATGTCCTCATTAGTGTAGTGGTCGATATTTTCATACGTAAATGGATCTACCCTGAAATAATAATCCTCTTTCGGGTAAACTCCTACAAGCCCCGGAATCTGATCATAAAATATATAGGAATATGTTACAGCATTGATAATCGGATATTGTTTGAGGCTTTTTAATCCGGATTTGTTATCCGGATCATCGATATAAAGCTCAGCAGTACCAAGCTGGATAAGATTGTCGACATCTTTTATCACGGGGTTGCCATATTGATCTCTTTGCTCGGTTTCAACGGCAATTTTTATTGAATCAATCTTCTGGAGCCTTATTTTGAAAGTATCATAGTTAAATGAAAAACTGTGTCCGAATACAGTAAACAGCCCTGCTTCAACAACACCATCAAACTTTAAGCTTCTGTTTTTTCCTATTACCAGTTGCCGGTTATAAGGATAAATTACAACCCGTTGAGAATCACTCAAATAAACAGACGATACACCGTTAACTGTCAACCTGTAATTTTTAAGGTCCAGGATTGCATTATCTTCCGGAGCTTTGGTTTCGCTCGTAATATATAAGACATCATAATCTTTTTTCTTGGCATATGCGGTAAGGAAATCGTTGACCTTTGGCTTAAGGGTTACCTCATTATATCTCCGGTCATAGAATAGGAATCCTCTGTTAGCCATATCGATACACAATGCTGTAACGGACTCAACTGGTTTACCCATCCAGTTAGCGAATTCTTCCACAGGAAATGTTACTGAATAGTACCAGTCTGCAAATTTCTTAAGCCGTACAAGAGGATGATAATCATCTATGCCTGCCAGTTTTATGAAATAATTTTCGTCAAAGAATGATGTGGATTCAAACTGAGCTTGTCCAAGTGTTGTGCCCCTGCCTCTTGAAAGAATTATTTTGGATTCTTTCATATTCCAGGCAAGAAGATCAAAATACATGTCGATGTTATGGTAAGAATCATAATAAGGACTTTTGGAAACAGGGTTATTTGCTTTGTAAAGGTCGACCTGCCTTTTAGATGAATTGTACGAAAAGGCAAGGTTGGAGTGGAAGATTGAATCTTCCCCAAGATACAGAGTCATAGATGTTTCTGCACTATTAAGTCCTGTCTTTGTAAATTGAAACTCATAGGCATTTATTTTCAGATAGAGAGTGTCGTTTCTGAACAGGGTTATTTTTGCAGGCATGATTTTCGACCCGGTTCCCTTGATAGTAGCTCCTTCGATTGTCATTCCTCCTTGATAATTAACCCCCTCATAAATTTTTTCCAGTTTAAATTCCTTGGTATATGTTTCAAATTTTGGGTAGTAGGCTCTGTCTTTATTACTGAAGGTGATCGACTGATCGGAAAGCATCCCGTAAACAGGAGTTTTAAAGTATGTTTTGTGGATAAGCCTGGCCGAATCGACAGTGAAGCTGTTTTTTGTTGTATTTACGACATAATTATCCATTTCAGCATAAACATCTTCCTTTGACCAGCCGGCTTTTTCCCAGGTGACTTTACCTTTTGTGCCGCGAAATTGTTGAATTTCAGGATAATATATGCCAGCTGCATCATAAATCTCTGTACTGTCTCTTGATGAATAACAAGTTAATGTGGCATTTTTAATTACAACATAGAAAACTGTATCGTGTAAAAATTGAAGCTTACAGTTCTTTACTTTCCAGCGTATTGAAGACGATTCAGCCAGAATGTTATTTTTTATCATTGAACTGGTATTCTTAGTATACCTGTCGATACTTTCATTATTGAACCTTGGATTAAATACTATCTCACTTAATCCTGTAAGCCAGCTGCTTAAAAAATCACTTCCGCTTTTCCTTTCAATAAATGTATTAAGGGTAACAAGAAAATCATTAAAATGCGGAACAGGCCTCATTGACCTGCCATAATACTGGCTGGTTATATCAATAATTCTTATCATGTTTTCTTTGCTGAAAGCCGAACTGTCCCATTTTGCTTTAAATGAATTCAGATTTGCTTTTTGTACATCATTCAGGTTAGGACCCATGAATGTTGTCAGTTCATCTTTATACTTCTCAGGATCGCCTGAAAAGGGTATTTTTACCTGGGACAGGACTTTTTCAGGTAATAATACCTGGATTATTAAACTTAAGAGAGCCAGTTTTTTTAACATGATCTTCTATTTTGCCCCCAAACACTTATCAGAACAGTCTGATTATCAGTGTCTTAGCCTGCATTAAAGCCGATGGGAAGCGATTTATACAGCTTCAACTATAGCAATAAAATCCTCTTTTTTAAGTGATGCTCCGCCTATAAGTCCGCCGTCAACATCCGGTTTTGAAAAGATCTCAGCAGCATTTGATGGTTTGCAGCTTCCGCCATAAAGTATGGTAATCTGCTCTGCGCACGCTTTTCCATATTTTTCCCTGACTAAACCGCGAATATAATGGTGCATTTCCTGTGCCTGGTCGGGTGTTGCAGTAAGTCCGGTTCCGATAGCCCAGACAGGTTCGTAGGCGATAACAATTTTTTTCATCTCTTCTGATGAAAGAGTAAATAATCCATCTACCAGCTGGCGTTTTACAACGATTAAATGTTTTCCGGCTTCTCTTTCCTCTTTGATTTCGCCACAGCAAAAAATAACATTCAATCCGCTATTAATTGCTAAAACTGTTTTCTTATTAAGAAGCCTGTCATCTTCGTGATAATAAGTTCTTCTTTCTGAATGTCCTATGATAACATATTGAGCACCAGTGCTTTTTATCATAGCTGCAGAAACTTCACCTGTATAGGCGCCGGAGCTTTCCGAAGCACAGTTCTGGGCTCCAAGAGCCACCTTTCCAGGTTTCAGGATTTCGGAAACACCCTGGAGATGTATAAAAGGTGTGCATAAAATCACCTCACCTTCTGCAGGTGGTTTTTCTGAAAAATACTGTTCGATTGATTTTGCAAAATTAAGACCCTCTTCAAGGTTCATATTCATTTTCCAGTTACCGGCAACGATTTTTTTCCTCATATAATACTGCTTTAAGATATATTTTATTGTTTGGTAATCATTTCAATCACTTTTTCTTTTTCCGGCAGGTTTGCCCACGACCATTTCGCAATTATCGTACCTTCTTTTAATAATATATAACCCGGATTAGTCCTGATCATTGTTTTAAGTGTTGTTTCATCAGCACGGCAAAATTGAAGCCCGTTATTGAAGCTTTTAATTTCACCTGATCCTGAGGCAGTCAGTATATAAAAATCAATATGATTGCCCATACAGTAATATCCGAGCTCAAAACCTTTTAACAGTAAGCCATGATCAGCTTCGCCCAGCTTTTTTGAAACCATAAGAACTGTGCATCCTTTAGATGATAATATCTGTTCAGTGATATCTTCATCATTCATGGTGGTTATATTGAAATCGTGGATAGGTGGTTGATATCCTTTAGAGACAAGAACAGATTTCTGATCAACAAATTTCCAGGTTGAATCGTTTGCCGGGTAATTATCCAAACTGAATTCTTTTCTTTCTCCATTCTTTTCGTAAATAAATGTAGTTTCATATTTATCAGCCTGCTTACCTTCAGGTATAATCATTTTCTCAGGGATATAAGTGCCTGTTTTATAAGGTAAAAAGTCAATAACTGGCAGATATCTCAGGTTATAGAAAATAAAAGCGATGAAAAAAACAATAATTATGAACGCTGTGACCCATTCCCTGGTGATGCCTTTATGAGAGGCAATTTCTTTTCTGCTTATAAAAAGAAAAATCACAGGTACGATTAAGAAAATATTCTTCAGGAAGGTCTGCCAGTTTGTAAGGTGTATTGCATCGCCGAAGCAGCCGCAATCCGATACAGGGTTTGTTAGTGCAAGGATAAAAGTGAGAGGGGTGAAGATCAGCATCAATAAAAAGACGATCCAGATACCTGTTTTAAATCTGAGATTAAACAGGACAGAAATTCCGCCGATAAATTCAAGTGTACATAAAAGAATCGTCAGAGGAAGACATAAATTATCAAGGAAAGTGATGTTAAATGCCTGGAAATAATCATGCAGCTTATAAACTGTCCCTAACGGATCGATAGCTTTTACAGTACCGGAGAAGATAAATACCACACCAACTATTATTCTGCTTATATACCTGAGTATCTTCATATTATAAAAGCTTTCTTTCGTTAATTATTTGAATAATAAGGCTGAATATTTTTTCCCAGGGAAGCATATTTCCATTCTTATCGCTGCAATTAACAATACACAGGCGGGTATCGGTCTCTGCAACTTTGATATACATTTCCCTTACTCTTTTCTGAAATGCAAGAGATTCTTCGTGAATATCCTTTGTGCCGTTTAAATAATTACGGTCATTACCGGTTCTTGATGATGACAGCTTTTTCTCGGTAAAAGAAAATGGGACATCAAGAAAGAAATTAAGATCGGGTCGTGGTATTGCAAAATGCCGGAATTCAAGATCAAGGATCCAGCTCATCAGCTTATTCTGATCTGTTACTTCATTAATCTTGGCACACTGGTAGGCTATATTTGAATATGTATATCTGTCGAGAAGAACAATGCTTCCTTTCATCAGCCAGCTTCTGATTAACTCAGCAGCATCTTTTCTGTCTCCTGCATAAAGCATTGCCACAAGCCAGGGATTGACTTCATTCAATGAACCAAATTCTCCTCTAAGGAACCTTGCGATCAGTTCTCCGAAAAATGGTTCTTCAGTTCTTGGGAAATGAAGATATTCACAGATATAGCCTTTCTGTAAAAAATATTCTTTCAGCAGATTGATCTGAGTCGATTTGCCGGATCCATCAACTCCTTCAACGACAAAAAGTTTCATGTTACGGTTATTCCTTTAAATACAAATGTAATAAGTGCAGGGCAAAGATGAAAATATTGTATGGTGTATTCATGGGCTTTACCTTCGCAATTAAATTACTGAATCACATGTACTCACCCCCT
This sequence comes from Bacteroidia bacterium, assembly GCA_041479075.1. Classification (GTDB taxonomy): domain Bacteria; phylum Bacteroidota; class Bacteroidia; order Bacteroidales; family VadinHA17; genus LD21. The sequence continues at coordinate 9,251 of JBGOXH010000067.1, forward strand.
TCTTTTCCCCCTCTCTGCGTCGCAAAGAGGGGGAAGTAATTGTAATACAACAAGATAGCACCCCATCTTTACGAAGTAGAGAGGGGGTCGGGGGGTGAGTACATGAAACACAATTATGTTATTTGTATTCCAGACCGTTAAATATGGATTTAAGATTTACTTTAATTTCACTAAATTCGACAATTAAAACTTTCATTTGCTTAACAAACCAAGATATATCAACGTTGGAGGAAAGCTGCTCGATCTCGCTGTTCCAAAGGTGATGGGTATAATCAATATTACACCCGATTCATTTTATAAAGGCAGCAGAGTTACTGAGGAAAAAGATATTGTGGAAACTGCAGTCAGGATGGTTGAAGATGGTGCAGATATTCTGGATGTCGGTGGTTATTCTTCACGGCCTTATGCGAAAGATGTTTCACCTGAAGAGGAAAAAAGCAGGGTTATTAATGCCATCAGTCTTATTCACAAAGAATTACCTGATACAATTATTTCCATCGATACTTTCAGATCTGAAATAGCATTAAGAGCAGTAAATGAGTGTGGAGCTCAAATAATTAATGATATTTCGGGTGGAGAATCTGATGAAAATATGTTCAATGTTGTTCAGGCTCTTAACGTCCCTTATATAATAATGCACATGAAAGGGACACCGGGTACAATGCAGGAAAACCCTGAATATGATGATGTTGTTGCGGACATTCTCAAATGGTTCAGCAACAAAATCGTAAAACTTCAATCAGCAGGTGTTAAAGACATAATTCTTGATCCGGGATTCGGATTTGGAAAAACAGTGGCTCATAATTTTGAGATGCTTCAGCGTCTTGGTGACTTTGCTGTTGCCGGTCTTCCATTACTTGTGGGTGTTTCGAGAAAATCAATGATCTGGAAATCCCTTGGCATTACTCCTGATGAAGCTTTGAACGGTACATCTGTATTAAATGCTGTTGCCCTGCTTGGAGGAGCAGATATCCTTCGTGTACATGATGTAAAAGAAGCAGTTCAGACTATCCGTCTTATTGAACAGGTGAAAAATATCAGAGGAAAAACATTGTCAAATCCTGATTTATAAAACAGAATGTTAGTACCGATCACAATTCTTGATATAATTGATATTGTCCTGGTGGCAATAATACTCTATCAGCTTTACCGCATCATAAGAGGTACAGCAGCATTCGGCATAGTCATCACTATTTTCTTCATCTATTTATTCTGGCTGATTGTAAAGGCTCTGAATATGCAGATGGTAAGCTCTTTGCTGGGTCAGGTTATTGGTGTGGGTGTGATTGCCCTGATAGTTGTCTTCCAGCAGGAGGTAAGACGTTTTCTTCTTGTCATTGGCAACAGATATCTGAAAAACAGTAAGTTCTCATTTGCCAGATTCTTTTCCCGGGTTAAAAATGAACCCGGAGGTCCGGCAATTACCGGGGAAATCGTAAGAGCTATCGAATCAATGTCTTCTAAAAAAATTGGTGCTCTTATTGTCATTGGAAGGCAAAGCCGGCTTGGCCTTTTTTCAGATGGTGGAGAGATAGTGAAAGCACAGATAAGTGCCGAACTGCTTGAGACAATTTTTTTCAAAAACACTCCACTTCACGATGGAGCGGTTCTTATTGAGGATGGACAAATACTGGCAGCACGTTGCCCGCTGCCGGTGACCGATCAATTCAAATTACCTCCAAATCTGGGGATGCGTCACAGGGCAGCAATTGGTATGTCGGAACAAACTGATTCTCTTGTAGTTGTTGTTTCTGAAGAGACTGGACATATTTCGGTAGCTGATGCAGGGGAGATCCGTGAAAAACTTTCCCCTAATGAGCTGCGAAATATACTGCTGATGGAAAAAATCTGGTAATTTTTGTTTAGGTGAGTGCTTTGCCTCACACCCTCGTTCCCGATAGTTAATGTGATTCCTCTTAATCTATCTAAACCCTACCCCCAACCCCTTCCCTTATTTCTAATTACCCTTTATACACATCTATTACAATTTATTAAAAAAGCATCCACAAATCATCTTGAATTGGCTGACATAAAAACAAGAATTTCTGAAGATTGCAGTAAAATTGTTTGATGGTAGTGTCCCTTAAATGTGTATAAAGAGTTTTTATTTCTAAGGGAAGGGAAGTAAATACCATAAATACAGTAATTTCACTGGGACTGTTGAAAAAGTCCCTCTTTTACTATCTACCCCTAAATCCCCCAAGGGGGACTTACTGAAAAACAGAGAGTTAAAAAGCCCCCCTTGGGGGGTTTGGGGGTGAAACATGACTTTTTCAACAGC
>JBGOXH010000018.1:0-18942 GCA_041479075.1 Bacteroidia bacterium
AATGCTTATTCGGTAAATTTAGACTTTCATATTAGCCTAAATTAATGGACAGGCGAACCTTTTTATCAAATAGCGCTTTGGTTTCAGCAGGTCTTGTTGTTACAGGCAGGAATTCAATTCTTTCATTACCTGTTGATAATCGACCTGTCTTAAGTCTTTATGAATTATTTAAAAACCCTGAATTAAAATATCATCCGTTTGTCCGCTGGTGGTGGAACGGCAATAAAGTGGAAGCTGCAGAGCTGATTCATGAATTACGGTTATTGAAAGAAGCCGGTATCGGGGGAGTGGAGATAAATCCGATTGAATTTCCTACTCGTTCCGAAGGAGATGATCTCGGAAAACCTTCAGTAAAATGGCTTAGCAATGAGTGGATCGACCTGCTAAAAATTGTCTTTGATGAGGCAAAATCGCTTGGCATGACATGCGACCTGATTGTCGGCTCAGGCTGGCCGTTCGGTGCAGAATACCTGGAAGGAGAGGAGCGATCACAGATAGCTGTCATTGCTGTTAAAAAATTAATAGGCCCTCTGGAATATGAAATTTCGAAATTTGAAATATTCAAGGAAGCTGATCCTGTAGTAAGCTCACCCTTCCCCGGCAGAATAACGGAGCTGCTCTCTCTTTATCTTGTTCCCGATCCTCTGACAGGTATGGAACAGGTTATTGATCTCTCTGGACAGACTGGTAATGAAACAATTAAATTATCCATACCAAAAGGTAAACATGCATTATACGGGCTGGTCAAAATCCATGGTTTTATGCAGGTTATTAATGGTGCCCCCGGAGCTACGGGACCTGTTTTGAATCATTATAATGAATCTGCAGTCAGGAAGTATCTCACCAATATGTCATCGGCTATTGAAAACAGGATAGGTCCTCTGTCAAAAAATATCCGTGCTCTTTTTACTGACAGTATGGAGCTTGAAGGAGCGAACTGGTCAGCCGATATGATGGATGAATTTAAAAAACGCCGTGGATATGATATCCGGCCGTTCCTTCCATTCGTTCTTTTTAAAACAGGCGGAATGGGTAATGTTACTGATTTTAAGTATGGAGTATCAATGTCGCCTGAATTTGAGAAAATGACACAGAGGATGAGGTACGACTTTGAAATTACCAAAGCCGGATTACTGGAGGAGCGTTTCATAAAGACATATGCTGAATGGTGTAAAGGATTAAATGTAAAATCTCGGGCCCAGGCTTATGGTCGCAGCTTCTTCCCGCTCGAAGGCAGTTTTTTGTACGATATTCCCGAATGTGAATCATGGACCATGAACTGGCTGAAGCATAAAGTAGGAGAAGAGATGCCCGAAGATGATTACCGGCGCGGAAGGGCTTACACAATGATCAACAAATATGTTTCCTCAGCAGCAAACCTGAAAGGCAAAAAGCTTGTAAGCTGTGAGGAGATGACTGATACTTACACTGTTTTTAATACAACATTGGAGTTCCTGAAAATCGGTGGCGATCAGACAGCAATTTCCGGTGTGACTCATTCAATTTTTCACGGATTCAATTATTCACCTCCCGAGGCTCACTATCCAGGGTGGATAAGATATGGCGGGTATTACAATGAGAATAATACCTGGTGGCCATGGTTTCATCTTTATAACGAGTATAAAGGACGATTATCCGCTCTGCTTCAGCACGTTACAATGTACACCGATATTGCTATCCTTCCTCCCAATGATGATATGTGGAGCCTTATCGGTTCGCAGATGGAACCCTTTCCGAATATCACCCATGTTGAATATATGACACTGGTCTGGGAAGCAATAAACAAAAATGGGAATGGCTGTGATTATGTTTCCAGAAGAGTCATCTGCGATTCGGAAATGAAAAACGGGTATATCTGTTATGGTCCAAAGAAATATCATTCTCTATTTTTAATACAGATTGACAGCATTGATGTTTCCACAGCTAAAAAATTATTTGAATTCATTAATTCCGGCGGAAGGATTTTCTGTATTGAAACCTTCCCGTCAAAATCACTTGGTTGGAAGAATCATGAAGAAAATGACAGCGAGGTTTCATCTTATATTGAAAAGATGAAAGCGTTTTCTGATAGATTCATCTTCATTAAAAAACCTGAAAAAGATTTTATAAGCTGGTACAAAAGGATTCAGGAACAGTATGGTATTGAGCCTTATATAAAAATCGAAAAGCCAGATCCTTATGTGATGCAGAACAGGTATCAGGCAGATGATGGTTCAGAGATTATATACCTTATCAATTCACATATCGATAATTCTCATAAGACTAAAGTTGCTTTTTTAAAAGGAATAACCAGCAAAAAAAATGGCTGGATTTGGGATCCGGAATCAGGAAAAAGGTTCAGAATAAAACTCTCAAAAGATAACAGCTTTGATCTTGACCTCCCACCGGCAGCATCACTTCTCTTCGTTTTTGATAAGCAAAAAAACGGGGAAGAATGGAAACCATATCCGACCGGAAGTTCATCTGCAATAAATATCGAAAATGGATGGAGCGCTGAATTCAGGCATTGTCATGATGGTTCCGTGAAAACGGTTCAGATTGATAAACTGCTGGATCTGAAGGATATGCAGAATTTTGTAAACTTTGCGGGAATAATTGTTTACAGGAACACAATCACTTTGGACGACCAGAATAAACTCTTTCTGAATCTTGGAAAGGTTTATGGCCTTTCTGAACTTAGAGTAAATGGAAAAGATTGCGGTGCCAAATGGCATGGCCGTAGAATATTCCGTATCGGGGAATTCCTTAAACCCGGAGTAAATGAAATTGAAATCAAAGTTGCAACTACAATGGGAAATTACATGAAATCGCTGACAGATAATCCCATAGCTCAGTACTGGACAAATGAGAAGAATAAAATACAACCGATGCAATCAACGGGTCTTATAGGCCCAGTAACAATTTACTGAACATAGTGACAATCAGACAATCAGACATTAAGACATGAAGACAAAAAAACTACTCTTAGCTGCAGTCCTTCTTATCCTTACCCTCTATCTTCAGGCAAAAGACTATAACGCATCATTATTTGGTGTAAAATCGAACGGAACGACTCTCAATACAAATTCGATCCAAAAGGGTATTGATTTTATTAGTGCCAATGGCGGCGGACGACTTATCTTTTATGTAGGAAGATATCTCACCGGCACTATCTATCTGAAATCCAATGTGACAATTCAGCTTGAAGAGGGAGCTATCCTTGTTGGTTCTGTCAATCCGTTTGATTATGAGCAGAATTTCAATTGGACAGCTCTTATCTTTGCCCTTGACCAGAAAAACATAGGGATCACCGGAAAGGGTGTTATTGATGGACAGGGATTCCAGGTAGCCAATAATCTTGTCGATCTTATTCAAAAAGGTGTAGTTAGCGATCCTTTGAGAAATGACCGTCCGCGTGAAACAATTCGTCCGCAGAATATTTATTTCCGCGGTTGCAGAAATGTAAAAATCCAGGGCATTATGCTGAAAGATCCGGGTAGCTGGAACCAGCAGTATGATCAATGCAAGAATGTAATTATAGACGGTATTATTGTTGACAGCAAATCTTACTGGAACAATGACGGAATTGATATTGTCGATTGCGACAGTGTAAGTGTTACCAACTCATATTTCGATGCTGCAGATGATGGCATCTGCCTGAAATCACATTCCCCAGATTTTATCTGCCAGAATGTTTATGTTCACAACAACAGGATAAGGACAAGCGCTAACGGTATAAAATTCGGAACAGCATCTTACGGAGGTTTCCGTAACGTCAGAATTATTAATAATCTGGTATTTGATACCTTCCGGTCGGCTATCACTTTTGCTGCAGTCGATGGAGGAATTGTAGAAAACATTGTTGTAGATAGTTTAAAATCGTTAAATACCGGGAATGTAATTTTCCTTAGAATCGGAGAACGGAGAGCAGGTAAAAAAGGAAAGATAAGCAATGTTTCAATATCAAATGTATACGCTGAAGTGCCTGCTACAAAGCCGGATGCAGGATATAATTACGAAGGACCTGTTGAAGATAATCCACGTAATATTTCGCCCTCATCCATTGTCGGAATGCCGGATGCTATGATTGAAAATGTCACCCTGAAAAATATTGAGATACATTACCCGGGAGGAGGCAATGCAGCTTATGCAAAAGTTGGTCTTGATGAACTGGACAAAGTTCCGGAGATGGCAGCCAGCTACCCTGAATTTTCAATGTTCAAAGAGCTGCCGGCGTGGGGATTTTTCATCCGACATGCCAAAGGAATTAAATTTGAAAACGTTACTCTTAAATGTGCAAAAAAAGATTACCGGACTGCTATTGTGCTTGATGATGTTCATAATGCGACATTCAATTCACTTACAACAAGTGAAACAGGTTCCGGAAAAAATCCTCTTTTTTCGCGGAATTCGACAGAAGTGGTATTGAAAAAGAAATAGTCTGCTTTTTTTATTTAAAACTCTACGCCATGAAACAGTGGTACGAAGAACTCTTTCAGGATTATTCTGACAAATATGATAACGAAAGCTTCACTCAGGGCACCATGGGAGAAGTCGATTTTATCGAGAAGGAAATTAGTTTCAATAAGTCATTAAAAATTCTCGATATTGGTTGTGGCACCGGGAGACATTCGCTCGAGCTTGCACGTCGCGGATATGATGTGACAGGCATTGACCTCTCTGAGTCAATGATCGATAAAGCCCGTAGCCTGGCGCTGACGGAGAATCTGAAAATTGATTTCCGGGTTAAAGATGCACGCAACTTCAATTACAAAGAATCTTTCAATCTGGCAATAATGATATGCGAAGGAGCTTTCCCTCTGATGGAAACAGATGAAATGAATTATTTAATCCTTAAAAATGCATGTTCATCCTTAAAACCTGGCAGCAAGCTGATTTTCACAACACTGAATGGACTCTATCCTCTTTTTCATTCGGTAAAAGATTTTGTAAATAGTGGAACAGAACAAGGGAAAGCAGGTGAAGATAATTTCGATCTGATGACTTTCAGGCAATATTCTGTTTACGATACTGAAAATGACAAAGGCAAGAAACTTATTCTGAATTGCAATGAAAGATATTATGTTCCATCCGAAATTACCTGGCTGGTAAAATCTGCAGGATTCAGGGAATCAGAAATTTTTGGATGTAAACTTGGAGCCTTTAGCAGGAATGACAAGCTCACGACAGAAGATTTTGAAATGCTGGTAATTGCTACTAAATGATCATAATTAAATTTTGAAAAAGAGATTCTTAACTTTAATGGAGAAGTATATATTAATTGAGATATATTAAATTGCACAATATCTTTTTGCATAAACAACATTCACTATGGAAACACCAAAAAGAGCAGGCGATCAGCCAAAAGCTGTTGAACTATGTTGAGCAGATTCATTTCAAATTATCTGGATTAACCTATGTTGAAAAAGATACTCATTTTCTCGATACTCCTGATCCTGTTTTTATCGCCGGTTTCAATTATTAATGGGCAGGATCCTCAGGGCTTTTTCCTGAATGATTTCAAAACAAAAACTGCAGTTCTTCCGTCTTATGAATTTCATTTGCAGAATGTCAGAAGTATAAATATGCCAACTGCTATTGTAGAAATTAACTATACTGATACAATAGCAAAAGTTTCAAAATATGTGTACGGAACCAATGCTAATCCATATATGTCGCAGATCGTTACTGAAGCTGCGCTGATGGGACATATAAAAAAGCTTTCCCCTAATATTATCAGATTTCCCGGAGGTAACCTTAGCAGTGTCTTCTTTTGGAATTCACCTAAAAATCAGCCTCCTGCTGACGCTCCTGCTCAGTTATTAGATGCAGCCGGTAACTCATATGCAGCTGCTTACTGGTATGGGAAAAATACAGAATCGTGGACTCTTTCGGTCGATAACTATTATAGTTTGCTGAGTCAGACAAGCAGCGCAGGGATGATCACAATCAACTATGGTTATGCAAGATATGGAATGGGTTATGAACCGGCTCGAACTGCTGCCCACTATGCTGCCGACTGGGTAAGGTATGATAAAGGAAGAACTATGTTCTGGGAAATAGGCAATGAAAGCGACGGCCCATGGCAGGCAGGATATCGTATAGACACGACTCTTAATCAGGATAACCAGCCAGATACAATCTCCGGAGCTTTATATGGAGAACATTTTAATATTTTTGTCGACTCGATGAAAGCTGCTGCACAAAAAATCGGGAAAACAATTTATATTGGTGCTCAAGTACTTCCGTATGATGCCTCGACTTCATGGAATCCGCCTGACAGGACATGGAACGATGAATTCTTCAGTAAAGCAGGAAATAAAGCTGATTTCTTTATAGTTCACAGTTACTACACACCTTATAACGAAAATTCTACTCCGGAAGTGATACTTAATTCCGCACAGACAGAGACCAGGAACATGATAGATTATCTTAAAACTTATACTGCACAGAATGATCTTGAAATGAGACCGGTTGCCCTTACTGAATGGAATATTTTTGCTGTTGGTTCAAAACAGATGTGCTCCTACATAAATGGGATGCATGCTGCTATTGTTCTCGGGGAATTGATAAAACAGCAATATGGACAGGCTGCACGGTGGGATCTTGCCAATGGTTATAGCTACGGTAATGACCAGGGCATGTTTAATAACAAAGATGAATCTGGAGTCCCGGACTGGAATCCGCGGCCTGCATTTTTTTATATGTATTATTTCCAGAAGTATTTTGGCAATTACATGATAAAATCAACAGTCTCAGGTGATCAGAATGTTTTAGCATATGCCTCTCTGTTTTCTTCAGGAGAAATAGGAGTTGTAATTATAAATAAAGGTTCAAATTATGCTTCGGTAAGGATCAATATACCAACTTTCGGTTATGGTGAAAGATATTATATGTACAACCTTTCAGGAGGCACTGATAATGGCAGTTTCTCGCAAAAAGTTTATGTGAATAATAATGAACCCAACAATCAGACCGGCGGACCAATTAATAATCTGAGCTCTATTAAATCCTGGTCAAGAATTATTACAGGACCAATCGTCATTGCTTCCCCGGCCAAAACAGTACAATTCATTCTGATTGATAATGGGAATAAGATCATTGATGCAGTGAAAGATATTGATGAGATCTCACCGGCAGTTTATCCAAATCCAGCTTCAGACAAAATTTCAATTGTATCGCCTGTCCCGATGCAAAAAGTTGAATTTATTTCTCTCCAGGGAAAAGTGATCAAAACATGCTTTCCCACAGAAACATTTGAAATAATTGATGCGGACTTGTCTCTGGACCCGGGTATTTATCTTGTTAAGATATATAACAACAGTGGTGTTTCAGTTAAGAAGATTGTAATAATGAATAAATAACTTAACTATATTTTCTAAAGATTATAGAAAAGGTAATTATGCTTCTTTATAATTATCTTTGTTGAATTAAAAATATTTATAATGAGCCCATTTATAGCATTTGCCAAATCTGAAGCATGGACCGGTATGGTCAAAAAAACTAAAAAAGTTTTTAAGTGGTTTTTAATACTGCTCATACTATTTCTTGGGGGATTTATTTACTGGAAATATTTCTATATCTACAGTGAAGGTTACAGAGCCGGGCTGTTACAAAAATTTTCAAATAAAGGAACTTTCTTCAAGACTTACGAAGGAGAAATGATTCTCAGCAGCGTAGCATCAACAAGAGATGTTGCACTTGCCTCGGAAAAGTTTCAGTTCACTGTAATCAATAAAACTCTTATCAGGCAGTTCGATACGCTTCAAGGTACAAATGTAATTGTACACTATAAGCAGATGAACGGTGCTGTTTTCTGGAGAGGTGATTCAAAATATCTTGTCGACAGCGTGAAGGTGAGGAGATAATCAGCTACATAACTTTTCTCAATATCCCCATTACGCCTCTTATAAACGTAGCGCTAGTCAGTACTTTTACAACCGGACTTACACCTGATCTTCTGGTTGATGTCCTTCCTGAAGTGCGGGATACAGTTCTCCCCCAATTTCCACCGCTCCCTTTCTCCCATTCTCTCCTCGCAGCTTCATCAGCTTTCTCTTTATCAATTTCTTCAATTTTCCTGCCCAGTATCTCATAAGCGCTCTCTCTGTCAATCGACTGGCTGTATTTGCTCACCAGATCAGATCCTCTGTTGATAGAATTAATTTCATCAGGTGTCAGGATATCCATTCTGCTCATTGGTGAACGAAGCATTGTGGCTGCAAGGGGAGTAGGAATACCTTTTTCATTAAGAGCAGTTACCAGGGCTTCACCAATGCCAAGTGCAGTTATGGTTTCATCTGTTTTATAATATTCTGAAAGAGGATAATTTTCAGCAGTAAGTTTTATAGCTTTCCTGTCGATTGCTGTAAACGCCCTCAATGCATGTTGTACTTTAAGCCCTAATTGAGCAAGGACACCGCTGGGAATATCTGTCGGGTTCTGGGTGACAAAAAAGATACCAATGCCTTTTGATCTTATCAGCTTCACGATGTTCTCAATCTGGTCTAGCAAGGCTTTGCTTGCCTGGTTAAAAACAAGATGGGCTTCATCGATGAAAATAACCAGCTCAGGTTTTTCTGCATCACCTTTTTCAGGCATCTGGCTGTAAACTTCAGCAAGAAGAGAAAGCATAAAAGTCGAAAAAAGTTTAGGTCTGTCCTGGATATCTGTAGCCTTAAAATGCTGATATAACCGTTACCATTATTGTCGCGTCTTAACAGATCCCTTATATCGAATGAAAGTTCACCGAAGAAAAGATCTGCACCCTGCTGTTCAAGCTCCATAACTTTGCGCAGTATTATTCCGGTGGAAGAGGTAGAAATTTTCCCGTACTCATTTTCCATTTCCTCTTTCCCTTCTTCTGTAACATACTGAATCACCTTCTTCAGGTCTTTCAGATCGAGAAGAGCCATCTGCCTGTCGTCGCAGAATTTAAAGATCACTGCAAGCACACCTTCCTGGATATCATTCAAATCGAGAATGCGTGAAAGAAGAACCGGACCGAATTCCGATACTGTCGCTCTCATTCTTACGCCATCCTGCTGGGAAAGAGTTAACAGTTCAATGGGAAATGCTTTAGGTGAATATGGAAGACCTATTTTTGCATGTCTCTCGGTAATAAATGGTTTTTCTTCACCCGGCATGGCAATGCCGCTAAGATCTCCTTTTACATCCATCAGCAGAACAGGTATCCCTCTTTCGGAAAGCTGCTCCGAAATAACCTGCAAAGTTTTGGTTTTACCGGTTCCGGTTGCTCCGGCAATCAACCCATGCCTGTTCATGGTTTTTAACGCAACCTGCACTTTTGTCCCCGAAACAGGTTGACCATCAAGCATTGCCCCTCCGAGGATAATACTATCTCCCTGACAGGCATAACCATCATTAATATAAGCTGTAAATGTTCCTTTCTTATCCATGATTTGTTTATTTTAGAAACTATGAATATACAATGTACAAATTAATTTATTATTTGAATTTACTAAAATTCGCAGGAATATTTTGTTAATCAGGAAAATTAAAAATATTTCAGAAAAGAATTCAGAAGCTTTTTATTTTGAATAATATATAAAACTTAGTTGCTATCTGAACTTTTGAACATTTTTCTTAAATTTGAAAGTCACTTGCTAATCAATTAATTATCAGCTATTGAATTTTAATATTTAAATTATTCAATCAATTAATCATTAAAACTAAGAAAAATGGCAAAATTTGAAGTTTATCAGAGTGGCAAAAAAAATGAATTCCGCTTTCGCCTGAAAGCTGATAACGGACAGATTATTCTCAGCAGCGAAGGCTATACATCAAAAGCTGCATGTTTAAATGGTATTGACTCAGTAAAGAAAAATGCCAGAGATCCGAAAAGAGTTAGCAAATCACAAACATCGAACAAAATGTTCCGGTTTGCAGTTACTGCCGCAAATAGCCAGATAATTGGCGTAAGCCAGAATTACAAGAGCGAAAGCGGCCGCGATAACGGAGTTGACTCTGTAAAAAAGAATGCTGCAAAGGCTACAATTAAAGATGTTAAGAAATAAACATCTTCTGTCTTAATATAGTAACGTTAATACAGCCATGCTTTTGCATAGCTGCATTGGTTTTATAGAATTTTATTAAAAACAATTCGTATTATGAAAAGAAAATTTATTTCTGTAATCATTTTATTTTCAATATTCAGCATAATTACTTTTGGCCAGGTGACTGAAGATGAAAAAACACTTAGAACTCAATCGGTTGATACTACTCTAGGTTGGAAAAAGGGAGGTGTTATTGCGATTAACATTGCTCAAACCTCACTGACAAACTGGGCAGCAGGAGGACAAAACTCTATTGCCTTCAACGGTTTATTCAGCGTATTTGCCAACCTGAAAAAAAATAAATCAGTATGGGATAATTCGCTTAATATTGGTTATGGAATGTTGAAGCAGGGAAAGCATGCCGACTTTATAAAGAGTGACGATAAAATTGATTTCTTATCAAAATACGGGAGAGAGGCTTTCAAAAATTTTTACTATGCAGCGCTTTTTAATTTTAGAACACAGATGGCTCCCGGTTATAATTATCCAAATGATTCAGTAAAAATATCGGACTTTTTTGCTCCTGCTTATCTTTTATTAGCTCTCGGACTCGACTATAAGCCAAATGCGAATTTCAGCGCATTCATCGCACCTTTAACCGCAAAATTTACTTTTGTGACTGACGACACTCTTTCAGCTCATGGAGCATTTGGTGTTACACCCGGTGAAAAATTAAAAAGTGAAATAGGGGGATATCTCAGAGTTATTTATACCAAGAATGATTTTAAAGGAGAGTTCTTGAAGAACGTAGCATTTACAACAAAAATCGACCTCTTCTCAAACTACGCTGATAATCCCCAGAATATCGATGTAAGCTGGGAAACACAGATTGCCATGAAGGTCAATAAATTTATTTCTGTCAATTTCAACACACATCTTATTTATGATGATAATATCCAAATCCCGTCCGATAAGAATGGTGATAAAACGATTGAAGCCGGAGAATCTGTCAGGTCCAAAATCCAGTTCAAGGAAATACTCGGAGTAGGAATCTCACTTAATTTTTAATAACCCCACCTTCGCTTAAGCTTCGGTGGACAAAGCAATAACTAAAACCTAATACTATGAAACTAGTTGATGAATTCAAAGCCTTTGCACTAAAAGGCAACGTTGTCGATATGGCTGTCGGTATCATTATCGGTGCAGCATTCGGTAAAATTGTATCTTCTGTTGTCAGCGACATTATCATGCCCCCGCTGGGACTGCTGATCGGTGGCGTAAATTTTACTGATCTGAAATGGGTAATGAAAGCAGCAACAGATACTGCCCCAGCTGTAACCTGGAACTATGGCAATTTCCTGCAGGTATGTTTTGATTTTTTAATTGTTGCTTTTGTTATATTCCTTCTTATTAAAGCAATAAACGCAGCCAAAAAGAAGGAAGAGGCTGCACCCTCAGCTCCACCGGAGGCACCAAAAGAAGAAGTTCTCCTGACAGAGATCCGCGACCTGCTGAAGAAGTAAGATTCTTTTTTGTATCCACATAACGGGGACACGCCATGGCATGTCCCTTTTTTTGCAGTCCCCCCGTAAACCCCCTTCCCGCTTCGCAGGACTCCCCCTGAGAGGGGGAGAAAAATGAATAATTAATTGTTATTCAGCAAAATGCAAAGATTTTTCCCCCCTCTGGGGGGAATTAAAAAGGGGGTTATTAATTAAAATAAAAACAAAAAAAGTAGCTTTCAATATTTATGTCAATTTGACTTAATATCATAATTTTACCTGATAAATATATTCCAAATGAGATCAAAATCAATTTTATTGTTTACTGTAATAATCTGCATCACATTTATTAGCCATCTACCTGCCAAATGCCAGGCACCAGTCTCCGAATTGAAAATATGGTTCAGCAAACCTGCCGAAACATGGAATGAAGCTCTTCCCGTTGGAAACGGCCGCTTGGGCGCAATGGTTTTTGGAGGAATACAAAATGAAAGGCTCCATCTGAATGAAGAATCTGTCTGGACCGGGCAACCACGGTGGGATGCCAATCCTGATGCATTGAAAAACCTTCCGAAAGTACGTCAGCTTCTTTTTGATGGGAAATACAAAGAAGCTGAGAAACTCGCGCAGAGCGGAATAATGGGAAGCTTTCGCCGCGATAATGCCTCAAGCTACCAGACACTCGGCGATCTTACTCTCAATTTTGGCACTTTGCGGGGAATATCAAATTACAGCCGTGAACTTGACATAAACGAGGCGATAGCAAGAGTATCTTATGTAGTTAATCAAATCAGTTTCCTTCGGGAAGTTTTTTCAAGCGCTCCCGATAATGCCCTGGTTGTCAGACTTACTGCAGACAAGGAAGGAGCTTTGACTTTTACTGCCAGGCTCTCACGGTCCGGAAATAAAGCCAGGATTGTTGTAAAAGATAATGACATCATAATGAATGAACACGTGGGAGATGGTGTCGGAGTTAAAATGGAAGCCAGACTTAAAGTTGTCGCGGAAGGAGGGAAAATTATTTCAGGAGGCGACAGCATAAGAGTTGAAAAAGCAAATTCAGTATCCATTTTCCTGACAGCCGCTACAGATTATTTTGGAAAAGATCCATCGGTCGTTTCTGCCGGTCAAATTGATGCAGTTGCAAAGCGCTCATACACAGATATAAAGAAAGATCATATAGCTGATTATCAATCATTCTTCAATCGTGTTTCTCTTGACCTCGGTTCAAGCGACGGCAATTATTTCACTACTGATGCAAGAATAACTGCAATGCAAAACGGGTATATTGATACAGATTTGATAGAGCTTTATTACCAGTTCGGGCGTTATTTACTGATCAGCAGTTCCCGTCCGGGAGACTTGCCCGCAAATCTCCAGGGAGTTTGGGCGGATGGATTAAGAGTTCCATGGAGCGCTGATTATCATATCAATATCAACATTCAGATGAATTACTGGCCTGCGGAAATCACAAATCTCGGAGAGCTTCAGCAACCGTTTATTGATTTTATAGATGCTATGCGTCCTGATGCAAGACGTACAGCAAAAGAGGTTTATGGGATGAAAGGCATAGTAGCTCACTATACCACTGATGTATGGCATTATACGGAACCTTTAGGCGCAATAGGGTACGGGATGTGGCCAATGGGAATTGCATGGAGCTGCCAGAATATCTGGGATCATTATCAGTTTGGAGGCGATGTTGAATATCTCCGCACAAAATCATATCCCATAATGAAAGAAGCGGCCGAATTCTGTATGGACTGGCTGGTAAAAAACCCAAAAACAGGATTGCTTGTTTCAGGGCCATCCATTTCACCCGAAAACAGCTTTCTGATTCCCGGAGGAGGCGGAAAAGCGAGTATGGTTATGGGACCTACAATGGATCACATGATTATCCGTGATCTCTTACAAAATACAATCAAGGCAAGCCTGATTCTTAATATTGATGCAGCTTTCAGGAAAAAGATGGAGAAAACTCTGGGAAAGCTGACCCCAATTAAAATCGGTTCTGATGGTCGCATTATGGAATGGTCTGAAGAATTTGAAGAAGCAGAACCCGGCCACCGCCATATTTCACATCTTTACGGGCTTCATCCCGGGAACCAGATTACAAAGCAGCAGAATCCTGAATTTCTGGAGGCTGCACGAAAAACAATCGAATACCGTCTTTCTCATGGAGGAGGTCACACCGGCTGGAGCCGTGCATGGATAATTAATTTCTATGCCAGGCTCAAAGATGGTGATAAAGCTTATGAAAATGTTCTTGCACTTCTTACTAAATCGACCCTCAGTAATTTATTTGATAATCACCCGCCATTCCAGATTGATGGCAATTTCGGAGGAACTGCTGGAATTACTGAAATGCTTCTTCAGAGTCATGCAGGCGAAGTAGAATTACTTCCTGCTCTCCCTTCAGCATGGAAAACTGGCCATATTTATGGTCTTATGGCAAGAGGTGGATTTGAAGTATCTATGGACTGGGAAAACGGGAAGCTGAAACTGGCAAGAATTATCTCGAAGCTGGGGAATCCGTTTAAAGTTTCTTATCATGGAAAAGAAAAAGAGATGCCAGCAACAGAAAAAGGTAAAACCTATGTAGTTAAAGAAGGATATGAAGGATTAATAATTAACTGATGGATACAGTAATCAGAACTGAAAATATTTCAAAACATTATGGAAAGCTGAAGGCAGTCGACAATGTTTCCATAAATGTTCAGAAGGGTGAAATATATGGTTTTCTGGGACTAAACGGAGCAGGAAAAACAACGACTATCAGGATGCTGCTCGGACTGGTCAGACCGACGGCCGGAGCTTCATATCTCGATGGCAAAAAGGTCAATCCTGGCAATCCTTCTATGTGGGGAAATGTCGGTTACCTCGTCGAGGTTCCATATTCATATCCTGATCTGACAGTTAAGGAAAATCTTGAAATCATCAGACGGTTGAGATTCTTAAGCGATGAAAAATCCGTAGACAGGATAATTGAGAAAATGCGGCTCGGACAATATACTGATGTTATTGCAAAAAATCTCTCACTCGGGAATGCTCAGAGACTTAGCCTGGCAAAAGCTTTAATCCACAATCCTGATATCCTGATTCTTGATGAGCCGGCAAACGGACTTGATCCGGCAGGTATAGTTGAAATCAGAGAATTATTGAAAGATCTTGCAGTAAATAAGGGTGTTACAATTTTTATCTCAAGCCATATACTTGGTGAAATATCTAAATTTGCAACACGGATTGGTATTATTCATGAAGGAAAGCTTCTGAAAGAATCGTCAGTCGATGAATTGGAGAATATTAGAAAAAAATGTCTCCTGTTAAAAACATACAATATATCGGGAGCCAAAGAAATTATTGAAAAAAATGGTTATTCAGCCAATCTCCCTGAAAACGGAATACTTGAAGTTACAGGAAAAGACGCCCTTTCCGAACCTGAAAAAATTTCACTCCTGCTTGTTCAATCAGGTTTCGCTCCATCTCTGCTTAAAGTTGAAGAAGAGGATCTTGAGACATTTTTCCTGAGAGTAATAAATAACCAGGAGGTTTAAAATGAAAGGATTTTATACAGCTTTAAATATTGAATTTCTCAAAGCCAGAAAATCAAAAATGCTTTGGATCACAATTATTTTCTTTGTTTTCATTTCAGTTATGATGGGGTTCCTGTTGCTTGTGGCAAAACATCCTGAAATCGCTAAAAATTCTGAAATAATAAGCACAAAAGCTTCTTTCATCGGTAAAACCGACTGGCCCTCATTTTTTGGATTGCTCATCCAGTTAGGGATGGCGCTCGCATTTGTCGGCGCAGGAATGGTAACGGTATGGGTATTCGGAAGAGAATATTCAGACAGAACAATAAAAGATATCCTTGCATTGCCGGTATCACGCTTTTCTATAGTCACGGCAAAATTCTTAATTGCATTTATCTGGAGCTTTCTGTTGCTTGTTATAATGTTTTTTGTATCTGTTCTTTCCGGATTAATAATAAATCTGGATGGATGGTCAGCAAAACTTTTTACCCATAGCTTAGTTCTTTTCTCCAAAACCTCTTTGCTTACATTAATTCTTCTTACCCCGGTAGCTTTTATAACTTGTATGAGCAGGGGTTATCTCCTCCCTTTTGGTTTTATTATACTTACCATGATTGTCAGCCAGTTTGTTATTATCGGGTTAAAATTTATATCTCCATATTTTCCATGGGCAATTCCTGCACTTATTACAGGTGTCGCAGGTCCGTCAAATCCTCAGGCAAATGTATTAAGCTGGATCATTCTCTGGGGAACTGCATTGCTTGGCTTCATCGGAACAGCCCTCTGGTGGAGGTTAGCGGATCAGCATTAAGAAGTTGAGGGCTAAAGCCCTTCCTGTAATAAGAACTTCTGGTATCCCCGGACTGAAGTCCGGGGATAGTAAGTATCTGACATAAAGATGATTACTGACTCCGGGCAAGATATAATCTTACCCAGGAAGATCTGGCAAAGAAGGTGAATGTAAGGAGGGAAACTATTGTATTCCTGGAAAAGAATAAGTATAACCCTTCACTGAAGCTGGCTTATGATATTGCAAGAGTGTTTGAATTAAAAATTGAAGAAATTTTCATTTTTGATTAAAATATTCTTCAGGGAATACTATTTTTATTTCTGATCTCAGACTTTGTCAGAAATACAAAATATACTTATCCCTGCCATGAAAAAATCCATGTTTTTTATTCTGGTTGCTTTCATTTTGCAATTCTGTGCTAACGAAAACAAATCAGTTATTACGGTAGCAAACCTGAAATGTAATAATCTTGAAAATCCATGCGGTACTGGTAATATGCCGGTTTTCAGCTGGATAATTATTACTGAAAATCGCGATGCTGCTCAATCTGCTTATCAGATTATCCTTGATTCTTGCGATAATAAGCTGCAATCCGAAAATTCATGTTTATGGAATTCAGAAAAAATAGCTTTATCAAATACATCCTGGATATCTTATTCAGGTCCTGAATTAAGGTCCGGAACAAAATACTTCTGGAAAGTCAGGGTGTGGGACAGGAAAGATAACCCATCAAACTTCAGTAAATCAGCCTATTTCATAACAGGTTTATTTGAAAAGAACGATTGGAACAATGCAAAATGGATTGGTTATGAAGAGATTCCTGACTCTTTAATTCTAGTCCCCGGAGTGCATGGGAACGGTAATAATCTTAGTAATGTTGCATTAAAACGGACAACAATTCCATATTTCAGAAAAGAATTTTCAATCAGGAAAAAAATCTCAGTGGCTTATATTTATATCAGTGGTCTGGGACAATATGAGCTTTATATTAATGGAAAGGAAATTGGTGATCGTTTTCTTTCTCCCGGATGGACAAATTATCGTAAGACCTGTTACTATAATACATTTGATGTAACAAAAGAATTAAACCGTGGTCCAAATGCAATAGGGGTAATTACTGGTAACGGTTTTTTTAATGTGAACAGAGAACGGTACAGAAAGCTCGTCATAGCATATGGAACGCCGAGAATGATTCTAAAACTTGCAATCCGGTACAATGATGGTTTAGAAGAGACCTTCATAAGCGATGAATCCTGGAAAACAACTCCATCTCCTGTTACATTTTCAAGCATTTATGGTGGAGAGGATTATGATGCGCGTCTTGAACAAACAGGTTGGAATCAAACTGGATTTAATGATTCGGAATGGAAGCAGACGTTGTTAGTGAAAGAACCAGGCGGAGTCTTAAAACCTGAATGCGATTATCCAATAAGGGTCATGCAGACTTTTAAACCTGTTACCATTTTTAATCCCGACACCAATAAATATGTTTATGATTACAGGCAAAATGCTTCCGGCGTTATTAAACTGAAAATCAGCGGTAAAGAGGGTCAGCAAGTAAAAATTTTTCCGGGAGAGTTGATCAATGATGATTCCCTGGTGACTCAGAAAGCTACTGGTGCCCCATATTATTTTTCGTACACTGTTAAAGGCGATAAAGAAGAAATCTGGATCCCACGATTCACTTATTACGGTTTCAGGTATGTACAGGTTGAAGGAGGTGTCCCTGCCGGCAGACCCAATCCTGATAACTTGCCGGTAATTTCAGAATTAGAACTTCTTCACACAAGAAATTCATCACCGGTAATAGGAAATTTTAAATGTTCAAATGAGCTTTTTAATTCAATATATGAACTGATAAACTGGTCGATAAAAAGCAATCTTACAAGCGTTACCACCGATTGTCCGCACCGTGAAAAGCTTGGATGGCTTGAGCAGACACATCTGATGGGAAACTCAATAAAATATATTTATGACATTCATAATCTTTATAACAAGATAATTGGTGATATGATGGAGGCTCAGCTTGTAAACGGCCTTGTCCCTGATATAGCACCTGAATATGTCCCGTTTGTTGGAGGGTTCCGTGATTCTCCCGAGTGGGGCAGTTCATGTGTTATTCTGCCTTGGGATATGTATGAGTGGTTCGGTGACATTGAAACCGTCAGAAAAGCATACCCGATGATGAAGAAATACATAATTTATCTTGACAGCCTTTCTGAAGATCATATCCTTTCGCATGGCCTCGGTGACTGGTACGACCTTGGCCCAAAATTTCCCGGAGAAGCTCAGCTTACACCCAAAGCAGTCACAGCAACATCCATATTTTTTTACGACACATCTCTCCTTGGTAAAATGGCTTCACTGGTTGGAAAAGATGAAGATGCTCAATATTTCAGGAATATGGCTGAAGAGATCAGAAAAGCATTCAATTCAAAATTCTTAAATCCTTTGACCAAAGTGTATTCAACAGGCAGTCAGACAGCTTATTCCATGCCTCTGTTTTTCGGTATGGTCGATGATTCATGTCACAGGCAAGTTGTAGATAACCTTATAAAATCAATCAGAGAAAACAATAATGCTTTAACTGCAGGTGATATAGGTTACAGGTACCTTCTAAGAGTTCTTGAACAGGAAGGTTATTCGCAGGTTATCTTCGACATGAACTCAAAAACTGATGTTCCGGGTTACGGTTTTCAGCTTTCCAAAGGAGCAACCTCATTAACAGAATCATGGGCTGGTCTGGTGGATGTCTCTAATAACCACATGATGCTTGGCCATCTTATGGAATGGTTTTATAGCGGACTGGGAGGAATACGGCAGACAGCTTATTCTAAAGGTTATGAACAGATTCTTATCAATCCGGAACCTGTTGGTGATATAACATGGGCAGAGACATTATATCAGACAATCCATGGAGAAGTTTTCTGTTCCTGGAAAATTTCCGATGGAAATTTTCATTTGCAAATAAGAATTCCGGCAAATTGCACAGCCACTGTCGTTCTGCCTCAATCTGATCCGGACAAAATATGGGAAGAAGAAATTCCTTTGAGAGTCTCAGGAGCAATAAAGAAAATTGAAACTTCAGGCAATAAAATACTTTGTGAGATTTCTTCCGGAGA
>JBGOXH010000159.1:0-6703 GCA_041479075.1 Bacteroidia bacterium
CCATCTCCCTCCCTTAAGGCTAAGGGAGGGAGTGAAACGCCTGTTTATCAGTTAATTACTCCCATTCCCTTAGACATAAGGGAAGGGGTTGGGGGTAGGGTTTGGTAGCTTAAGAGAAGAGAGATTTAATATCTTATTTCAGATATGTCTCCAGCCAGCTGAAAAACTCATTTTGCCAGATAACAGCATCCTGCGGCCTGAGAACAAAATGAAATTCATCTTCGAAGAACAGAAGCCTGCTGGGAATATTATTGAGCTGTGCGGCCGTAAATGCCTCCATACTCTGCGTATAAGGGATCCTGAAATCGTTTGCTCCTGTTATGATCAGAATAGGTGTATCCCAGTTATCAACCAGAAGATGTGGTGAGTACTTGTAACTTTTAGACATATTCCAGTAAGGGCCCTCATAATCCTTGTCGGGAAACCAAAGTTCTTCAGTGGAACCATATTCGCTAACAAAATTAAATACGCCGCAGTGTGCAATAAATGCTTTAAATCTTCCGCCATGAATTCCTGCCAGGTAGAAAACTGAGTAGCCGCCGTAGCTTGCGCCTACAGCTCCAAGACGGTTAACATCGATATAAGGCTCTTTCGCCATTGCATCGGTAGCATCGAGGTAATCCTGCATGTTCTTACCGCCATAATCTCCGGATATTTGTTCTTTCCAGGCCTGTCCGAATCCGGCAACACCGTGCCTGTTGGGAGCAAAAACTATATATCCTTTTGCTGCCATCATCTGCATATTCCAGCGGTACGACCAGAACGGACCCAGCGTGCTCTGCGGACCGCCATTGCAAAACAGAAGTGCAGGGTATTTCTTTGACGGATCGAAATCGGGAGGATATATTACCCACATTTGCAGATCCTTGCCATCTTTTGTCTTTGTGTATTTTTCTTCAAATTTGCCCATCTTTATCGATTCATAAATGGACTGGTTTATATGGCTTATCTGCTTAACCTCCCCCGTATTCATGTCGATCATTGCAACCTCCTGGGCCAATGAAAAGGACATTATGCTGGCAACCATTTTACCCGATTCAAATTTCAGAGATCCAAGCTCGTGCTTTCCTTCAGTCACCTTATCTACACCTTTGCCACTGATATTTGTCTTAAATACCTGGGAAGTCCCGAGATATGCACAGACAAAATATATGTTCTGGTCATCTGTCCAGTTAATACTTTCAACATCAAATTCCCATCCTTTCGTTATCCAGGTGCGTTTCCCCGAAGCTATGTCATATACAAATAGTCTGTCGAGATCAGATTCATAGCCATCGCGTTCCATACTCTGATAAGCAATTTTTGAGCCATCAGGTGAAAAGACAGGATCCCTGTCATATCCGTGATTACCTTCAGAAATATTTACTTCTTTACCAGATGAGATCTCAAAAAGGAAGATATCTGAGTTTGTGCTCCTGGCATCTTCTTTACCCCTGAGTCTTTTTGTAGTATAGGCAATGTATTTTCCGTCAGGGCTCCATGATATTTCACCTTCATCGAAATATGGTGACAGAGGCGACTCGAATTTCTGACCTTCCATTATATCCTTTTCTCCTGAAACACTTTTCCCGTTTAATGATGCTACAAAAATATGACTATAGGAATAGTCGCTCCAGTAATTCCAGTGCCTGTACATCAGATCGTCGATGATGCGGACTTTTGCTTTAGGGAGATTATATTTTTCATTTGCAGTCTGATCAAGCTTGACTCTTCTTGTAAAATAGATATTGTTACCTGAAGGTGAGATATTGAATATTTCAAATTCGCCCATTCCTTCAACTGCCTGTTTTGCAGATCCATCAGCGTTCATAATTATCAGCTTCCCATCTTTATTTACATAAGCAATTGATTTACCGTTATCGATCCATTGAGGTGAGCTTCCCCCCTCGGTAGTAAGCTGTTTAGGTTCACCGTCCGCACTGGGTATGCTGAAAATATTTGTTCTGCTGGCTTCTGTCATCAGGTCTCTTTCGGTGACAGAATAAAGCACTGTTGAACCATCAGGTGAAAGTGCAATTGATCCGAGACGACCAAACTTCCACATTATTTCCGGAGTCATTACACCACCTGCTTTTTCCTCAGCAGTTAGCTGATTATTAAATTGTTGTACAGTTTCCTGGGTGATTGGTGGAGTCTTCTGTTTACATGAAAAAGAGAAAAGAACAACCAGAAGAATTATCGGAACAAGATATCTTTTCATAGGTAAAAGTATTAAATGATTTATTGTGTTTTTAATGCTTCCTGAACTTTAGCTTTAAGCTCATCGTATAATTCAGGATTATCTTTAAGTATCTGTTTAACAGCATCTCGTCCCTGGCCAATCTTTGTATCGCCGTAGCTGAACCATGAACCGCTTTTCTTTATTATGTTGAAGTCGGTTCCAAGATCTACGACTTCGCCAAGCTGGGAAATACCTTCGCCGTAAAGGATATCAAAATCGGCTTTCCTGAAAGGAGGGGCAAGCTTGTTTTTGACGATCTTCACTCTTGTCCGGTTGCCGATAGCTTCCTCACCATCTTTAAGCTGACTTGTCCTGCGGATATCGAGTCGCACGGAAGCATAAAACTTAAGGGCATTGCCTCCTGTTGTAGTCTCAGGATTTCCGAACATTATTCCGATCTTTTCCCTGAGCTGGTTGATAAAAACGCAGGAAGTATTTGTTTTACTGATATTTGCAGTGAGCTTTCTGAGCGCCTGCGACATCAACCGTGCCTGGAGGCCCATTTTAGAATCGCCCATTTCACCCTCGATCTCTGCTCTGGGAGTGAGAGCTGCAACAGAGTCAATGACAACGATATCGAGAGCTCCGGACCTGATAAGATTATCTGTAATCTCAAGAGCCTGTTCCCCGTTATCAGGCTGGGAAATCAGCAGGTTTTCGACATCGACACCAAGTTTTTCGGCATAATTGCGGTCGAAAGTATGTTCAGCATCAATTATTGCTGCAATACCTCCGTTCTTTTGTGCTTCGGCAATAGCATGAATTGCCAGTGTGGTTTTCCCCGATGCTTCCGGACCGTAAATTTCGATGACACGACCACGAGGTATTCCACCTATTCCAAGCGCTGCATCTAACCCTATTGATCCTGTTGATATAACCTGAATATTCTCAATGGCATGATCGCCAAGCTTCATAATGGTTCCCTTGCCAAAATCTTTTTCAATTTTGCCGAGGGTAACCTCGAGCGCTTTCAGTTTCTCTTTGTTGATTTCTTTTCTTTCTTTGCTCATATAATTGGATTTATCATTGATATATTTTGAATATCTGCTCGGAATGTGATTTTGTTTCTACTTTGGAAATTATCTTTTCTATAACTCCGTTTTCATCTATAATAAATGTCGTTCTTACAATTCCGAGAAAAGTTTTACCATACAGGCTCTTTTGTTTCCATACACCATAGTCATTAAGGATCTTTTTTGAAGTATCAGCAATAAGAGGAAACGGGAGAGAGTATTTCCCCGCAAAATTCTTATGTGATTTTTCATTGTCCATGCTTACTCCGACTACAGCAAATCCTCTTTTAAGAAATGCATTATAGTTATCACGGAGATTACAAGCCTCAGAAGTACAGCCTGGAGTGTTGTCTTTCGGATAAAAATACAATACAACTTTTTTCCCCGAAAAATCACTAAGTTTCACTACTTTACCATCCTGATCAATCCCCTCAAACGGTGGTGCTTTCATCCCCTCTTTTAATTGTGCCATCGGTTTATTAATTTTGTTATTACGGGTAAATTTACGAAGTTTGAATTGTATTTTGAAGAAAATCAATTTTTTTATTATCAACAAAAATCGATATCTGAATTACTATAGAAATACTTTCAATAACCTGATAATTAATCATTTGTGAAAAATAATTTTAACACTGGTCTGAGAATAATGCACCAGATTTTGTATTTCCTTGCAGTTATAACTTTTACGTTGTCAGGAAATATTCTGTTTTCACAAAATATTCAGACAAAACCTACCCGGCAATCGTCTCTCGAAGCATTTTCAAAAGGCGATTATGAAAAAGCGTACATTGGATTTAGCGAACTCTTACGCACATATCCCAATGATCCTTTATATAAATATTATTCAGGTGTTTGCCTTGTTAAACTAAACAGGGATCCTGAACAGGCATTAACTTTTCTTATGCAGGCACAACGAAGTAGTGTAGTAAGGACAGTACCTTCCGACGCATTGTTCTGGTTAGGGCGAGCACAGCAATTGTCGGGAAAGTTTACAGATGCCATCACCTCTTATAATACATTTACTGAACAATCGGGAAAGAAGATAGCAAGGGGACTTGGTGTCCCTGAATTTATTCAGCAATGTAATAACAAAAAAGGTCAGATAACTGATTTTACTGCGGTGCCGCTTATGGTAAGCAATAAAGATCAGCCTGTTAAAGAACCTGTTGAGATTAGACCTGAAACTGTAATCGAACGAGATCAGGCTGTAGAAAAAGGAAAGCCTGCAAATGACACTTTACCAGCCGATTTTGAAGCAATATTAGCGGAAGCGATTGATTATCAGTTTAAAGCAGACTCTCTTTACAGAATAACTGAAGAACAGAAAAAAACCCTTGATAAGCTGAGTTACAAGGAAAAGACAGAACTAAGGTCAAAAATTGCAGAAATTGAAAATCAGGCTGCTTCATTTCAGAAGAAGGCCGATCAGAAATATACCGAAGCTCAGACTGCAATGAATGCAGTCAATTTTACTTCAGAAAAGATAGTTGAAAATAAAGTGGTTCCGGTGGCTGATTCATTAAAAGAAAAAAATCAGGTTATCTCTGCACCCGTTTCAGAGAGAGAAACCATTTCTGTTAAAGATATCGTTAAAGTCAGTAAGGATATAATACAACAAAAAGAAGCGATTAAAGTAACTGATAATCAGGCTAAAAAAGATTCTGTTGCTCAACCGGTCAAAGAGAATAAAAAAGTGCAGACAGTAGAAAAGAGTGTCGAGGTATATTCATGTTTTGAAGCAAAATCTAAACCTTCTGACAATGCAGATGAAAAGATTCTGGTCAACGCACCTGTACCTCCGGGACTGATCTACCGTATCCAGGTTGCAGTGTTTAGAAATCCTGTTAAACTATCATATTTCAAAGGACTTACTCCGGTTTATGGATTTAAGGTAACAGGTACTGACAAGACGAATTACTTTGTAGGAATGTTCCGGAAGCTTGCCGATGCAAAAAAAGCACTTTTAACAGTTAAGCAAAAAGGTTTTAAGGACGCATTTATTGCAGCACAATCAGGGGGAAAAGCTGTCTCTTCCGAAAGAGCAGCTGTTCTAGAAAAAGAATGGGGTAAAAAACCTTTTATTGTGGTACAACTTGTTCCGATTACTCCTGCCGATACCATTCCTCCGACACTTTCTTTCAGGGTTGAAGTGGCCAGGTCATTAAAACCTGTTAAGGATGAGATTCTTGAAGGGATGAAGAAAATGGCAGGCAGCAGGGGATTGGATACAGAATCACTAAAAGACGGGACAATTATCTATCTGATAGGGAAATTCATTACTTTTGAAAGTGCGGAAGAATATAATGATCTTTTAAGACGTAATGGTTATCGTGAGGCAAAAGTCGTTGCTTGGCTTGGAAAGAAGGAAATTCCTGTCGAAACTGCCAGACAGCTTTTTGAAAAAATAGAATGAAGGAGAAAACATTACATAAAAACAAAAATCTGAAAAAGGATGAAGGAACCTGTTCCCTGATCCTTTATAACGATAACATCAATACTTTTGATCATGTAATAAAATCGCTTGTTGAAGTATGCGGACACGACCTTATCCAGGCCGAACAATGTGCACTGATTGTCCATCTCAGGGGCAGCTACGAGGTAAAGATAGGGTCGAAGGAATTCTTAAATGCTATGAGCAAATCGCTGAATATCAAAGGATTGACATCAAAAGTCAAACTTTAAACACCAAACGCTTAACGCTAAACGCTGAACAAATTGCAATACCTAAAACTATTGTCCATGAGAAATACTAAACGCCGTGAATTCATTAAAACGAGTTTCCTGAGTCTGTCGGGAGCAGCACTCTTACCTCGATCATTGAAAGATAACTCTTACAGAACCGGACAACAGACTGAAATTCCCATACTACCGGGCAGAATGCTTGGAAGAACAGGCATTAAGACTCCTCTCATAAGCATGGGTACCGGACCTGCAAATAATCCGAATTTTGTAAGATCGGCATATTTTTCCGGTGTAAAACTATTCTTTTCTGCTACATATTATGGGGAGGGAAACAATGAAAAGTTAGTAGGTGAAGGGCTGGCTGGGCTACCCAGGGATTCTTATGTGATCGGTACAGCTGCACCTCCTGATGGTATGGATACCCGGACAGGTAATCTCCCTGCACAGCTCGATGTTGATGCCTATATTAAAAAGGCTGAAACAAGCCTTGGCCGTTTTGGTCTGGATTATGTCGATATATTTTTGTTTCCGTATGCCGGGAAAAGAGATGTAATGTTAAATGAATCCCTGTTAAAAGCTTTACTGGAGCTTAAAAAGCGCGGGAAAACAAAATATCTTGGTATTGCATCTCATGGTAACATTGAAGAGGCACTTACCGCAGCAGCCGACAGCAAGGTTTATGATGTTGCCATGATTTGATACAATTATAAGACTGAGAATTAAAAGTCAATGAATGATGCTCTTGCTTATGCAGCAAAAGCAGGGGTAGGAGTTGTGGCAATGAAGA
>JBGOXH010000260.1:0-4062 GCA_041479075.1 Bacteroidia bacterium
ATATGTAAAGGAACCATATAAGAGGTATATAGAGAACAGAATGAGGGAACGTTTTGAATTTACAGGTGTACCGATAAGGATATTTTTCAGAAAAAAATAATCATATTTGGTGTAGTTTTTGTGCAAAAACAGATTGTTACCCGGAGGATTATGAGACCATTAAGCTATTTAACCTTAGTTATCTTAACCGCAGTCTCCCTTGGTTCATGCCGAAAGATTGAGACCTTGTCGGACATACCTTATATTAAATTCACAAGTTTTGCTGTTTTTGACACAATCGATATTCTTGGAAATCACAATCAGGGTGGAAGATTAAGTTTTTATTTTGAGGATGGGGACGGCGATCTTGGCCTTGAAGCTGCCGAAACAGGTGAAGCTGATACTACCAACCTGTTTTTTACACTGTACCGTAAGGTAAATGGAGTCTTTGATACTGTTCCTGACAATGATCTATTAAAACCATATTCTTACAGGATTCCATATATGGAAAGAATCGGTCAGAATAAATTATTAAAAGGTACTATTTCGGTTACTTTCTTTTACTTCTTTTACGATGTTGCAGATAGTGATATCGTCCGATATGATTTTTATTTAAAAGACAGGGCTGAGCATTACAGTGATACGGTTTCGACTTGCGAAATTCCATTGTCTGTCAATGGTTTATATACTAATGAATAGACGATTTAAAGCCTTACACCAATCAATAACACATCATCAACCTGGTCATAATCGCCTTTCCATTCATCATAAAATTTTGTTATTGACTCTTTCTGTTCACTCAGTGACAGGTTTGTAACATCCTCTATCAGCTTTTTAAGCCTGGCAATTTTCATTTTCTTACCGTCGGTTCCGCCAAACTGGTCAGGAAGCCCATCGGAAAACAGATACAATGTATCTCCATCATTCAGATAATATTCCTGATCGTCAAAGTATTTTTCAATGACTGATTCACCTCCGACTGATGATCTGTTGCCCTTAATATACAAGGGTTCCCCGTCAAGAACAAGAATAACCGGACGCATTGCGGAGGCAAAAATGATATGACGTGTTTTTATATTTATTTCACAGATAACCATATCCATTCCGTCGTTTGAGACACCCAGTTCCAGGTTCTGATTCAGTGTCGAAAAGATCTGTGTATCAAGCATTTTCAATACCTGAGAAGGCCTTGTTATATGCTGGCGCGAAACAATATCCTGGAGCAGCGTGGATCCTATCATTGACATAAATGCTCCCGGTACACCATGGCCTGTGGAATCAGCGCATACAAGTATAAACTTATCTTCGGCCATTTTCTCGAACCAGTAGAAATCACCGCTGACGATGTCTCGCGGCCTGAAAAACAGGAAAGCATCTTTGAAAGTTTCTTTCAGCTTATTAATATCAGGAAGAATGCTTGCCTGAATTCTCTTTGCATAATTAATGCTGTCTGTTATTTCCAGGTTCTGCAGTTCAATTTTGTCTTTCTGTTTCAAAACAACGCTTGTCCTGGCTTCAAGCTCTTTTTCAAGATAAGCCTGGATTTTTTTCTGTTCTTTCTCTCTTTGCCTGATGATAAGAATTATGATTCCGGTTAAGATTGCTATGGACGAAAAGATAAACCACCATGTCCGCCAAACCGGTTTTTTGATTAACAAATCAAATGTGACTGGAGACTCTGATGATAATCCATCCTCATTTACAGATCTCATATTGAATTTATACCGGCCATCACCTGGTGAAAATTCTGCTTCTCTGTCTGTTGTCAATTTCGACCAGTCGTTTTCATAATTATCGAGCCTGGTCTGGTAATAAACCTTGTCAGGATCTTTCAGACTTATCCCCACATAATTTACCATTATATTGTATCTTTTTTTGTAAGGAAGTGTATAGGAAGATTGCAAGGGATAAACGACATCATTAATAGTGATATAATTTATATTATTGAAAGGAGCCAATAACTTTCTTTTATCTTTATTTCTGTCATAAACAATTAATCCCTGAGTTGTCCCTATAAGTACCTTACCGTCAGGCGATTCGTACATTCCATGCATATTGCAATCTCCGCTTCTGGCAAAATCAGTTCCATAAGTTCTCATAATTCCTGTATTCCGGTTGTATCTTGAAAAGCCTCCCTGATGTCCGATCCAGATTCTGTTAATGGAATCAACCAGCAAACTGTGACAATAATCCGACATCAGCATATCTGCCTTGGTGAATGATCTGATTGAATCACCGTACAATTCAAATACTCCGTTTCCGATTGAAGAGGCCCATATATTTCCATCGTTAGTCTGGCCTATTGAAGAAATCTCGTTCATTGTAGTTCCTGACATAATTGCTTTCTCCGATCTGACGCCTTTTTCAGGGTCGATCAGATACAGCCGGTCGGTTTTTGTGGCAATGGCAGCATTTCCTGATGATGTAATATAAATCTGATTTATGTTGTTATACGGCAATCCGTTATTGATATTGTAACCCCCAATGGAATCTCCCGTGAATTTATTAAGGATAATTACGCCGTCGAGTGTTCCAAGCCAGATGTATTTTTTATCAATCTTCACATCGTTGATGAAATCCTGGCCGGAGTTCCCTGAATTATAAAACTGTCTGAGCATGCCGGTAGTATTTCTTAAATACAATCCTGCTCCTTTTGTACCTATCCAAACATTATTTTCATTGTCGACACAATATGATGCAATCTCTTTATTTCCAGTTTTCTGCTTAAGATCAGTAAACGATTTAGCCTTATTGTTTTCAAGGTCAAACAGATAAAAGCCTGATGGTGTGCCCAGAAAATAATCATCATCAATTTTGTTTGTATAAATTATATTATTACGTTCAGGGATTGTTCCGGGCATATAAAAGCTAAATGCCAGAGAATTGAGCATTGAAAGTCCGTCGCCGAATAAACCGATCCATAAATTTTCTTCAATATCCTGAAATATTACTTTTATGTTATTCCCTGGAAGGCCTGAACTCTTATTTATAAACCTCAGAGATTCTATAGATTCATCTTTTGCCGAAAGATCTATCTGAAGTATTCCTGATTCGTTTGTTGCAAGCCACAGGCTTTTTTTCGAATCTTCAAAGATCGATTGGATACTCAGATTTTCAATTTCGGGACGATTCCCAAAATGTTTTAGATTGCTCTTACCCTGGGTTAATACCAGTTTGAACAACCCTTTACCATCTGTACCAATTAAATAATTGTCCTTATCATTTATTTTATGAATAGCCAGAACGCTTGAATAATCAAATCCTTCAATAGTACTGAGAACTGAAAGTGAATTATCTTTTACTCTGCAAATCAGCATATTTTCCTGTGTGCCAAGAAGAATATCTCCTGATTGCGTCAGACATGCCGAAAACAGAATCAGGTTCTGGTCCAATGAATATTCCTTTATTTCCTTTGGAGATTTTGAATTGATTCTGAATAATGATCCGCTCTGTGGAATGACATAGATGAATCCGTCGGGTCCGCAAAGCATTGTGCTTATGCTTCTCGTGTTAGATAAATCAACTGATTTCAGATTACCGTTTTCGGTAAAGAAAACCGATCCGTCGTTGCAGCCGAACCACAAAGTTCCGTCATTATCCTTCAGACTTGATGTCGGATAACGGTCGGGCAGAGAATCCGGAAATTCAATATTATAAAAATCAAATCCGTCAAATTTTGATAATCCGTTTCCGGTTCCAATCCAGAGATATCCATTGTTATCCTGGTTCAGCGTATATATGAAACCATTAGGGATTTTACTGTCGATCCCGTAATTTTTGAACCTGTAAGTCTGTCCATTCAGGATAACTGAAAATAATAACAGACATGAGAGACTGCTGATAAAGATTTTTGCTTTTGTTTGCATATCAGACCTAATAATTATTTAGGTTTCTTAACTGGTGTGGCTTTTATTTTAGCCTGGTAAACTGGCACACCTCCGATAGGTGAGCTGAAGAATGGCAAAGCATCGCCTCTCTGACTTTCCAGAGTTACAACAACATTATTGTTTTTTACCAGTTCACCCTGCTTTTTATGGAATTGAAAGTCAAGAGAGGATCCTACCTCAGGAGGTTCGATAGCTA
>JBGOXH010000066.1:0-11595 GCA_041479075.1 Bacteroidia bacterium
ATACCTCTTATATGGTTCCTTTACATATTGAGGAAGGTTACAAAATAATGCGAATGATGGTGTATAAACGGGTAATTGAGTTATATATTTTATTTTAACATACTTACCTTTCAGTGAAGGAGGAGGATTATGCTTTATAATTTCAAGCATTACTGAGTTCAGCTCCGATGTTGAAATTTTTCTCGTCCTGTTTTGATTGACAATCGCTATCAGCTCAAGAATTTTATGTATTCTTTGTTTATTTGTTGCTGAGATAAAAAGAATATGATAATCAACAAAAGGAGCAGTCTTATTTCTTATCTCCTTTTCAAATATTTTTGCTGTATTACTCTCTTTTTCAATAAGATCCCATTTATTTACAAGAATTATCATTCCTTTATTATTCCTCTGGATAAGCGAAATAATATTAAGGTCCTGGGCTTCTATCCCCCTCGTTCCGTCAATTAAGAGCAGACAGATATCCGAATTCTCAATTGTTCTGACAGCTCTCATAACAGAATAGAACTCGACATTCTCGCTCACTTTCGATTTCTTTCTTAATCCGGCTGTGTCGACAAGGAGAAAATCGTGATGAAATTTATTGTACCTGGTATATATCGAATCACGGGTTGTCCCTGCAACCGTGGTGACAATATTTCTTTCTTCACCAAGAAGTGAATTTACGAGTGATGATTTTCCGACATTTGGTCTTCCGACGATCGCAATTCGCGGAAGATCAGGCAGTTCTTCCGGCTTCTCTTCCGGAAGATTCATAACAACATAATCAAGAAGTTCGCCCGTTCCGCTTCCGTTTATAGAACTTAACGGAAAATAATTACCAAGACCGAGGCTGTAAAATTCATTTGCATCAATAAGTCTTTCATTATTATCCACTTTGTTTACAACCAGGACAACCTTTTTATTGGTTTTCCTCAGCATTGAAGCAACTGATGTATCAAGCTCATGGATTCCAACAGTTACATCAACCATGAACAGAATAATATCGGATTCTTCGACAGCCAGGAGAACCTGCTTATTTATTTCCTCTTCAAAAATATCGTCTGAATTCTCAACATATCCACCGGTGTCAATAACTGAAAAATCAACTCCGTTCCAGTTGCAGGTACCATAGTTGCGGTCACGGGTGACGCCGCTTGTCTCATCAACTATTGCATCCCTTGAAGAAGTAAGCCTGTTAAAAAGAGTCGACTTTCCAACATTTGGTCTGCCTGTTATTGCAACTATCCTGCTCATACTTACTTCAATAATTATTTACGATATCCAAATCTTTTAAGTGATTCGGGCTTATCTCTCCAGTCTTTGGTAACTTTTACATATAATTCAAGATATACCTTCTTACCAAAAAAGTCTTCCATATCATATCTGGCTTCGGTACCGACTTTTTTAAGCATACTCCCTTTGTGTCCTATTATAATTCCCTTCTGGCTCTCGCGCGTTACATGTATCAGCGCCCTTATTTTAATTATTCCCGGTTCTTCTTTAAAACTTTCAATTTCTGTTTCAACGGAATAAGGCACCTCTTTTTTATAATTCAAAAGGATTTTTTCGCGTAAAATCTCTGAAGCAAAAAATTTTTCATATTTATCAGTAAGCTGGTCTTTCGGGAAAAATGGCTGACCTTCAGGTAATTTGTCCAGAATTGCACGCAGAAGGGAATCGAGGTTAAAGTTATTCAGGGCTGAAACCGGGATTACCGGAGAATCAGGGAATGCTTTTCTCCACGATTCAACAATTCCTTCAAGATCATTCTGGTTTGAAAGGTCTATTTTGTTTACGACAACAATAACAGGAATTCCCGACGATTTTATCTTCGCGGAGTATGTTTTTTCAGTGACAGGTTCTTCAGTGACATCTGTAACATAAATGATTATATCAGCATCTGAAAGTGCGACATTTACAAAGCTCATCATTGCCTCCTGGAGCTTGTACTGAGGTCTTAAAATTCCAGGAGTATCAGAATAAACAATCTGAAAATCATCACCATTGACAATACCCATTATGCGATGCCTGGTTGTCTGAGCTTTCGATGTAATAATGGAAAGCTTTTCACCGACAAGAGCATTCATAATCGTCGACTTCCCGACATTCGGATTTCCAAGAATATTTACAAAACCTGACCTGTGATTCATTTTTGGAATTTAGAAAATGCCACGTTTAAGCATACTTACCTCTTTATCGGAAAGAAATCTCCATTTACCTCTTTGCACATTTTTCTTAGTAAGGCCGGCAAAATAAACCCTGTCGAGCTTCCTGACTTTATATCCAAGCGATTCAAAAAGTCTTCTGATAACCCTGTTCTGACCTGAATGAAGTTCGATTCCGATCTGAGTCTTATCATCAGGATCAGCATAGGAAACTGCATCTGCAACAACAAGTTCACCATCAAGATCGATACCTTCTGCGAGGTGAAAGAGATCATTTTTTATAACAGGCTTATCAAGAAAAACGTGATAGATCTTCTTTCTTTCATATTTAGGATGAGTCAGCTTTCCCGTCAGATCGCCATCGTTGGTAAGAAGCAGAACTCCGGTTGTTTCCTTATCGAGGCGTCCTACCGGGTAGACTCTTTCAGGGCAGGTATTACCGATCAGATCCAGAACAGTATGCTCAGCATGAGGATCTTCAACAGTTGTAACATATCCCTTTGGCTTGTTCATCAGTATATAGACTTTCTTTTCTGCCGAAAGCTTTTTACCTCTATATCTGACATCATCTTTATAACTTACTTTTATTCCAAGATCTGTTATCTGTTTTCCATTTACGGAAATGAATCCCTTCTGAATTATTTCATCAGCTTCCCTTCTCGAACAAACACCGCTGTTTGCAATGAACCTGTTGAGTCTTATTTTTCCCGGCTCTCCTTCACTTTGCATGAAATCAGGTTTCCCCGACTTTTTAAATGACCTCTTCAGAGATTGATTGACGATATTTTTATGTCCTTTTGATTTTATATATTTTCCCCGGTTTCTATCCGGAGTTTTCAGTTTTTCCATTTCATAATTTTGACAGGCTCCAAAGGTACAATTATTTGACAATTTACGATTTAATGTTTTTTTTGCACCTTTGTGCTTCTGAAAAAAATGAAATGACATTAATAAAATCTATTTCCGGAATCAGGGGTACAATCGGAGGGAAACCAGGTGAAAGCCTTAATCCTGTCGATATAGTAAAATTCAGTGCAGCTTTCGGAACCTGGTTGAAAAAAAGAGACGCGGGAAATTCCAAAATAATTATCGGTCGTGATGCCAGAAAATCAGGTCAAATGGTCAGTGATCTGGTAATCATGACCTTAAGAAGCCAGGGATTTAATGTCACCGACCTTGGACTTGCTGCCACTCCGACCGTGGAATTAACGGTTGCCGGTACAGGTGCAAGCGGTGGAATTATTGTGACAGCAAGTCATAATCCTGCAGAATGGAATGCTCTGAAGCTGCTGAATGAGAAGGGAGAATTTCTTTCAGCTGTTGATGGTGAGGAGGTGCTGACATTGGCATCTTCGGAAAAATTCGATTTTGTTAACTCAAAATCTGAAGGATCGCTGTTAACCGATAATTCATGGAACCGGAAGCATATTGATAAGATACTTAATCTTGATCTGGTTGATGTAAAAGCAATTAAAAAAGCAAGATTGACAATTGCGGTTGACTATATAAATTCTGTCGGAAGCATTATAATTCCGCAATTATTGACAATGCTGGGTGTAAAAAAATGGATCGGATTAAATACTGATCCTGACGGGAACTTTGCTCATAATCCGGAGCCTGTTCCGGAGAATCTCAGAGAGATTTCCGGGCTTGTTGTCAGTGCTAAAGCCGACCTGGGATTTGTTGTAGATCCTGATGTCGACCGGCTTGCTGTTATTTGTGAAGATGGTTCCATGTTTGGAGAGGAATATACGCTGGTGGCTGTTTCTGATTATATCCTGAGCCGAACTCCGGGCAGCACAGTCTCTAATTTGTCATCGACCAGAGCTTTAAAAGATGTTACGGAAAAATATGGCTGCAGGTATTTTTCTTCTGCTGTCGGTGAAGTAAATGTAGTTGAGGAAATGAAAAAAAGAAATGCCATTATAGGTGGCGAAGGGAATGGAGGGGTTATCTATCCTTCACTACATTATGGCAGGGATGCTCTTGCAGGAATAGCTTTGTTCCTGACGCATCTGGCAAAAAGCAAAATGAAATGCTCAGAGCTTCGCCGTCGTTATCCGGATTATATAATTACAAAGAAGAAGCTTGAACTACAGCAGGGAACTGATTTTAAAATTGTTCTGGAGGCAGTAAAAAAAGAGTTCAGCGACTTTGAAATTGATGAAAGAGACGGAATAAGAATTGATTACCAGGGGGGTTGGGTTCAGATCCGTAAATCCAATACAGAGCCGATTATGCGAATCTATGCTGAAGGAAAAACTTTGAGAGATGCTGAAAATCTGGCAGAAAAAGTCATATCAATTGTTAAAAAACGATAAAATTCTCTTCTTTTTTCCATTTGTCCCGGAATAAAAGGATAGGCATAAATGTCTTAACAACATATAAGCAAAAATTGCCTGATGTTAAATTTTGTTAATGAAAAATAAAAAGATTTTCCTTTTAAATACTTTTGTGACAGTTTTCCGGGGAAATCTAAAAAGTAAAATAATAAGCTGATGAAAAAATCAATTATCATTACAGCAAGTGCAGCAGTTTTATTAATCATTGCAGCAATTGTTTACACCAAGCTGACCTCGAAAAAGGATCAGACAAATCTTTATGTTGAAGCGCAGAAAGGTCAATTCGATATAGTAGTTACAACTACCGGTGAACTCCAGGCTGAACATTCAACCGACATTTACGGACCTGAGTTTACACAGAGCAGGAACATCCGTGCTATGGACATTAAAATTACAGATCTGGTGCCCGAAGGTACGGAAGTAAAAGCAGGTGATTATATAGCAACTCTTGACAGAACGTCATTTGACAACAGTCTTAAAGATGAACTGGAAAGGCTTAAAACGGCTGAAACTAATCTGGAAGTAAAAATTCTTGATACAGCTGTAAATCTCAGTAACCTAAGGGATAATATAAAGAACCTGAGATTCAGTGTTGAAGAGGCAGGGATCACTCTTCAGCAATCAAAATATGAACCGCCAACAACAATCCGGCAGGCAGAAATATCTCTTGATAAAGCTAACCGCTCTCTTGAACAATCTTTAAGAGGCTATTCACTTAAGGTTGAACAGGCACGTTCCGATATGAGAACAATTAAGACAAACGTGGCAGAAGAGCGTCAGCGTGTTGCTGATCTGCAAACAGTTCTTTCGAAATTTGTCATCTCAGCTCCTGCCTCCGGAATGGTAATATACAAAAGGGACAGGATGGGAGCCAAGAGAAAAGTCGGATCCTCGATCAGTCCGTGGGACAATGTTGTCGCTACTCTTCCCGACATGACAAGTATGATCTCAAAAACTTATGTTAATGAAATTGATGTCAGTAAAGTCAAAGCAGGACAAAGAGTTGATATTTTGGTCGACGCATTTCCTGAAAAGAAATATACCGGAACTGTGACCAGTGTTGCCAACATTGGAGAACAGCTTCCCAATACTGACTCAAAAGTGTTTGAAGTACAAATAAAAGTTGATGGCACTGATCTGATTTTAAGGCCATCGATGACAACAGGTAACAAAATAGTTA
Source organism: Bacteroidia bacterium (assembly GCA_041479075.1). Taxonomy (GTDB): domain Bacteria; phylum Bacteroidota; class Bacteroidia; order Bacteroidales; family VadinHA17; genus LD21. The sequence continues at coordinate 5,667 of JBGOXH010000066.1, forward strand.
CAAAGACAATTAACGATGTTACTTTTATTCCGCTTGAATGTGTTCAGACAGGTACTGACAGTATTCCTTTTGTGTACCTTAAAGATGGTGACAAGCAGGTTGTTGTGCTGGGAGAATCAAATGAGAATAATGTAATTGTCGAACAGGGTCTTGAGCCGGGGAAACAATTATATCTGAACACTCCTGAAAATCCTGAGAAATTTAAAAAGCTTCTGGGCGAAAACCTGATAAGTGTCATTAAGGAAAAGGAAAATGCAAAGAAAGAGGCAGAACGTAAAGCCAATGAAGAAGCACAGAGAAGCTTTGGCGGAAGAGGCGATATGATGATGGGGCAGTTCCCAAATATGGGAGGAGGTATGCAGCAAGGAGGTCAGGGTGGCAGAACAATGGATACGGCAGCAATGCGCAGATTCAGACAAATGCGTGAGAATATGACTCCGGCACAGAGAGATTCACTGAGAAAACGTTTCAGCCGGTCAGGTAACCAGCAGGGCGGAACCCGTCAGGGCAATCAGCAGAATCAAGAGGGACGACGGAATCAGCAAAATCAGCAGACACCACAGACGCAACAAACTCAACAAACCACCATTAACAGGTAACATTAAACAGGAAATAATATGTTCAGATTTATCTTAAGATATGCTCACGACATTGAGATTGCTGTTGAATCAATTGTCTCCAACAAGCTGAAATCAATGCTTACAGCTCTGGGAATAATTTTCGGGGTTGCAGCAGTTATCGCTATGCTTGCTATAGGAAAAGGTGCCAAGCAGGAGATAATGGAACAGATGAAAATGGTAGGAGTTAATAATATTCTCGTTAATCCTATTGTTCAGGACAAATCTTCTGCATCTGAAGAAGGAGAAAAACAAACAAACAAGTTTTCAAGAGGCTTAAGCCTTCTTGATGTTGATGCTATAAAAGAAACTCTTCCTTCGGTTAAAAGAATTAGCCCTGAGATATCATTTAACTCAACAGCTTTGATGAATGGTGTAAAATATACGGCCAAGCTTGTTGGCGTTTCAAATGATTATTTCTATCTCTATAATCTGCCGCTTGTATCAGGTGCATTCTTTAATGCTTACCAGGAAGAAAACGGAATACCGGTTTGTATAATTGGTGCCAACATCAGGTCAAAATTCTTCAGCAAAGTCGATCCTATAGGTCAGTATATCAAATTTAACGGTATATGGCTCAAGGTAATAGGTGTGCTCCAAAAAACAACTGTCAGTCTTACAGGCTTTGAAGAAAAGGGTGTAAATGTTTATAACGATAATATTTATATTCCAATACAGACAATGCTTCTAAGATATCAGAACAGGGCTCTGGTAAATACCAAGCTGGTATCGGAAGCCTCAAGTAACGTATTTATAATGGGCGGCGGGCCAGGTGGTGGAGGAATGGCACGTATAGTCGTAAGCAGCTCTGATGCAAGCACCCAGGCTGAAACAAATTACAATCAGCTTGACAGAATTGTTGTTCAGGTCATTGAAACGGAACAGCTGAATCCGACAACTGAAATAATCAGCCGTATGCTGACCCGGCGTCATTCAAATGTGAAAGATTTTGAAATAACCGTTCCTGAACTGCTGTTAAAACAACAGCAAAGGACAAAAGATATTTTTAATATTGTGCTCGGGGCAATCGCAAGTATTTCTCTTATTGTTGGTGGTATTGGAATTATGAATATCATGTTCGCTTCTGTGATGGAACGAATTAAAGAGATAGGTACAAGGATGGCAATCGGAGCAAAGAAGATGGATATTGTTGTACAATTCCTCTCTGAAGCAGTTCTTATTAGTGTGACCGGCGGATTTATCGGAATATTCCTGGGAGTCATAATGGCAAAGCTGATTGAGCAGATTGCCGGCATCATGACTATCGTCTCATTCTTCTCCATATTTATTGCTTTTGGCGTATCCGCAGCAGTTGGAGTAATATTCGGTTATTCACCGGCCAAACGAGCATCAGAAAAAGATCCCATTGAATCATTAAGATACGAATAAAATATTAACAATGAAGAGGTTACTGATATTTTCAATAGTTATTACACTCCTGTCTTTTAATCAGAAAGCTGAAGCACAGGAACTTAAAAGACTTACTTTTGACGAAGTAATAAAGCTTGCAGAAGAGCAATCACCGCAAGCCCTTATGGCTAAGCACAGGTTTCGTGCCAGCTACTGGCAGTACAGGTCATTTGTTGCAAATTACAGACCATCACTTACTTTTACCGGTACTACCCCGGCTTATAGTAAAGGATCTGAAAGACAGTGGAATTCACAAACAAACAACTATTATTACAGGTACACTGATATCCTCCAGGATATTGGACAACTGTCGTTAGCTCAGAATATAGGTTTTTCAGGCGGTACAATTTCTTTGCATTCGGATCTTACGCTCGAGAATGACTTCGAAAAAGGAACTCGTACATATAAAACTTATCCACTTTCTGTAACTTTAACTCAGCCTCTTTTCAAATATAATTCACTGAGATGGGAAAAGAAAATAGAACCCTTAAAATATACTGCTGCCAAAAAAACATTTCTTTCAAATATTGAAGCAGTGCATTCTCAGGCTGTCCAGTATTTCTTTTCTCTCGCTCTGGCACAGATAAACGTTCAGATTGCTAATATGAACTTTCTCAATGCCGATACATTATGGCAGATGTCACAGGGAAGATATAAACTGGGAACCATTGCTGAAAATGAGCTTCTCGAAATGCAGCTTTCATGGCTTAACACCAAGACAGCAAAGAAAGAAGCTGAGATGAACCTGAGAGACCGGGAAATACGTCTCAGATCATTTCTGGGTTTCAATGAAAATGTAAGTATTGAACTTATTATACCAAGTGAAATTCCCGATTTACAGGTCAATGTCAAGCAAGTACTTGATCTGGCACATGCAAATAATCCGGATATGATTACTCAGGAGCTGAATGTACTTACTGCCCGCAGCACTGTTGCTGAAGCAAAAGCAGGAAGAAGGTTTAATGGGAATCTTACTGCCAGTTATGGTCTCGATGATGCTGACAGAGAATTTGCATTGGCTTACAATAAATCTGATGTTACCCAGACCGTTAGAATAGGAATTACAATCCCGATTCTTGACTGGGGTTTAAGAAAAGGTAAATACAAAATGGCACAGTCGAGCCTTGAACTGGCACAGGTGCAATATAATCAAACAATGACAGATTTTGATCAAAACCTGTTTCTCGATGTCGAGCAGTTTAACCTGCAGGCCGAGCAGGTTGCAACTGCTGCCAAATCCGATACTGTTGCTATGAAAATGTACGAAGTTACGAAACAAAGATTCCTGATTGGCAAAATTGAAGTGCTGGAACTCAATAACGCCGATACCAAAAAGGACCAGAACAGAAGGGCATATATACAGTCATTACAGAATTACTGGAATTATTTTTATAATCTTCGTTCACTTGCTCTTTTTGACTTTCTTAACAATAAACCTCTTGAAACAGATTACGAAAACCTGCTTCAGTAAAAAAAGACTTAATTAAAATATACTTAGGCTGGATAGTGCATATTCAGCCTTTTTTTTGTAAAAAATTAATATATTTGCGCCTCAATAAATAAGAATAAGAAATAATTACAGAATAATTCAAAAGAAAAACAGATGCAGAACAAAGCAGCTATTATCATTCTAACAATTGCATTGGTGTTAGTGTCGATTTACCAGCTTTCATTTACCGGAGCAACTTATAAGGTAAAAAAAGATGCAAAAGAATATGCTAAAGGCGACCTTTTAAAAGAAACAAGTTACATTGACTCAATTGCATCACTTACTAAAGATCAATGGAGCTTTATTGGCAAGACTTATAAAGAATGCCAGAAAAAGGAAATAAATCTGGGTCTCGACCTGAAAGGAGGAATGAATGTAATCCTTGATATCTCCATCGAAGATATTCTTAAGGCACTTTCAAGCCATAGCACTAACAAGACATTCATTGATGCACTTGCCCGTGCAAAAGAACTTCAGAAACAGAGTCAGGCCGATTATCTTACCCTTTTTGGAAGAGCATTCGGGGAAATAGGTCCAAATCAGAGTCTTGCTGCAATTTTCTCCCTGGCACCTGAAATGAAGGCGCGAAATATTAAATTCAATTCTACCAATGATGAAGTTATGAAAGCGCTTGATGCTGAAGTTACTGTCGCTATTGATAATGCTTTCAACATACTCAGACAAAGAATTGACCGTTTTGGCGTTGTACAACCTTCTATTACAAAACTTGCTACGAAAGGACGTATCCTGATTGACCTGCCCGGAATGAAAGATTCCAAACGAGTGCGTGAGCTGCTTCAGGGAACTGCAAACCTCGAATTCTGGGAAACATACGAGAACAGCGAGATTATCGGAGCTCTTAACACAGCAGATAAATTGCTAAGGGCAATGCAGGTTAACAAAGAGAAAACAGATACTGTCAAAACTAAAATTATAAATCAGAAAACTTCTGCTGATACAACAACAGTAACAGATAAAGCACTGCTCGAGCTGATTAAAAAAGACACCACAGCTACTGCCCAGCCTTCTTCGCGTGAAGAATTGTCACTTCAGAATCCTCTCTGGAGTATATTGTCGCCAAGAGCGGATAACCAGGGGCAGCCATATCCATCGTGTATGGTTGGACTGGCAAAAGGAATAGATACTGCAAAAGTCAATAGTTATCTGAAAATGAAACAAATAAAAGCTCTGTTTCCTCCCACCTGCAGATTTTACTGGAGCCAGAATCCTCATAAATTTGATATTACGAAAACATCATATGAACTTCATGCAATAAATATCGGAAATGGTGTTCCAAAGCTGACTGGCGATGCTGTTGTGTCTGCCCGTACTTCTACGGGAATTACCGGATCTGAAGTTAAGGTCGATTTTAACATGACCCGCAAGGGAGCAGACATCTGGAGAACAATGACAAAGCAGGCCATCGAAAATAAGGGAGGAGCAAATGAGCTTCATCGCTGTATAGCTGTTGTCCTTGACGGTTATGTTCGTTCTTATCCACGAGTTGTAAATGAAATTACTGGCGGGAATACTGAGATCACAGGCGATTTTACAATTGAAGAAGCCACTGACCTTGCAAACATCCTGAAATCAGGCAAGATGCCGGCTCCTGCAAAGATAGAATCTTACACAATAGTGGGACCGACCCTTGGCAAGGAGGCCATCAATTCCGGTTTTGTTTCTTTTGTAATTGCATTTGCCCTTGTTCTTGCATTTATGATATTCTATTACAGTAAAAGTGCTGGAACAATTGCTGATATTGCTCTGATAACAAACGTTTTTCTTTTGTTTGGAGTACTTGCATCACTGGGTGCTGTGCTTACACTCCCCGGAATTGCCGGTATGGTTCTCACAATGGGGATGGCGGTCGATGCCAATGTGCTGATATATGAAAGAATAAGGGAAGAACTCAGAGCAGGGAAGGGCATAAAGCTGGCAATTTCAGAAGGTTATAGCAGAGCATATTCTGCAATTATTGACTCAAACGTCACAACCATATTAACTGGTATTGTATTATATATTTTTGGCCAGGGTCCGATAAAAGGTTTTGCTACTACTCTGGTAATTGGTATTCTGACTTCAATGTTCACAGCGATATTTATTACCAGACTCATTTATGACAGCCTTCTGAAGAAAAATGCAGATCTTAAATTCTCAATAAAAATTACTGCCAATGTCTTTAAAAATACGAAGATAGATTTTATTGGGATGAGAAAATATTTTTATGTAGGTTCAGCAGCAATTCTTCTTGCAGGTGTTATCTCATTGTTTGTTAGAGGGCTTAATCCGGGTATAGATTTCACCGGAGGCCGGACATTTGTAGTTCGGTTTGATAAGCCTGCTGTTACTGAGGATATTGCAGCAAGACTTAACCAATCTTTCGGTGAATTGCCACAGGTTGTTATTTTCGGAA
>JBGOXH010000256.1:0-4096 GCA_041479075.1 Bacteroidia bacterium
AGCACAGATCGTTTTGGTTTGATTTAAAGATCATCCTTCTCACAATCGGAACAGTTTTAAAAGGTAAAGGAGTGTGATGAAGAGAGGGCGAGACAAGGAGCACAGCGACGTAGTTCCGCGACAGCGGAAGGGCGAGACAAGGAACCCCGCCTTGCGGGGTAAACTCCGTGACGCAGTTCCGCGATAGCGGAAGGGAGTTAGAAGGAGATTCATTTTAAACTAAACTTCCCGATTGGTTTATATACCGGACCGGTTGGTTTAAGGATGCTTTCGTACAAAATTACTTCTTCAACGTTAACCTGCTGAATCGGTTTATCCTGGTATTTCTCAAGAGCCGTTTTAAGAGTATTGGTATCTTTTAAAAACTTAATTCTTCCAAGAGTTAAATGAGGTCTGTAAGGACGATCCTCAAGCTTAAAACCGGCATCTTTTAATCCAGTCATTATCAGATTGTTGAGTTGCAGAAGCTTTTCATTCCCTGCAATGCCGATCCAGATGACCCTGGGATCGTTGAAATTCTTGAAGATTCCTGTTCCAACCAGGTTAAATTTGAATTCGCCAAACCCGGTGCATGTTTTCTTAAGCATAATACTGACGACCTTAATTAAATCATCTTCAGTATCACCCAGGAAAGCTAATGTAAGGTGGATATTTGCCAGATCGACCCATGTTATCTTTTCATTACCAAGCAGAGCTTTCAAAGAGGCATGCATTCTCATTAACAAAGCTCCCGGATTGATTTTTAAAGCAATGAAAATTCTCTTCATAATTTATCTGATGGCTATAAAAGGCCGGCTTCAATTTCACAAACAATTGTTTCGATCAAAGCATCTTCTCCGTATGGATCATAATCTTCTTTGAGGTTTGTGCCAAAGAGACGGGCAATTCCCTGCCAGAAAGCTGCATTCAACCCACCTCGATATTGCTTTATAAGATCATATGATGTGTTTTGTGTCTCCCTGTCTATCAGCTTTATAAGAAGCCGCCCTTGTGTAATTGACATATCCTGTATATCGTCTTCATATTCTTTAAACACATCTTTTTCCACATTCTTAATATATTTTCTCCTGTCTTTTTCATCCTCGACCTTTGACAGGTCTTCATTTACCTGATTCAGACGAAGTCTGACAATCACTGCATAAGGGTATGTTTTTTTCAGGTTATATACGAGTCGGTCATATTTCCTATACTGCAATAGTGTTCTTCTTGCAATGTTTTTATGATGACCAACAACTGTCACTTCTTTTATAGCAACCTCAGGCAGTATTTCTCCGTTTCTTTTTACTTTCTGCAGCAGATAAGCCCGGCCGGGCAAAATATCATTTTTATGCCTGATGGTATCTGTTTGCCCTGAAACGCAGGTAAATAGAAACAGGAAACACAATATTGAAAAGACAAATCTCACTTTTATGATAATCTGTTACAAAGTTATCAAATAATGGGCCATTTAATAAAACAGTATTTCAGCTCCGAAATTGTACCTGATTGAATGGAATATTTACCTGGATTCGCGGTCTTATTTATAAAATGAATTGTAACAAATGTTACAATTTCATTGATCCTGGAATTGAATGCATTTATTAGTCAGTTTTCGGTGTTAAACAAATTTTTGTTTGTTATTTAATTAAGGTCTAACTTTGATAGAAAATCCCGAAGATCGTTGAAATAGTGTAATATAATCTCAAAAGTTATGGCAAGCATTATACCTGGTTACGAGTATGACATCTTCATCAGCTATCGCCAGAAAGATAATAAGTACGATGGCTGGGTGACTGAATTTGTTGATCATTTAAAAAGAGAAATTGAGGCAACTTTTAAAGAGGATGTCTCAATCTATTTCGATGAGAATCCCCATGATGGATTGCTTGAAATACATAATGTGGATAAAAGTCTTGAGAATAAGCTCAAATCCCTTGTCTTTATTCCAATCATCTCCCAAACTTATGTCGATCCAAACAGTTTTGCCTGGCAGAATGAATTTGTTGCATTTAACAGGATGGCCGGACAGGACCAATTTGGAAGAGATATAAAGCTTGCAAGCGGTAATGTGTGCAGCAGGATTATTCCTGTAAAGATCCATGATTTAGACGCTTCCGACGCTGAACTTCTTGAGAATGAAATGGGTTGCAGGCTTCGTTCAATCGATTTCATCTACTCGAGTGCCGGAGTGAACAGACCTTTAAAGCCTGATGACAATCCTGATAAAAACCTGAATAAGACATTTTATCGGGATCAGATTAACAAAGTTGCCAATGCAGTCAAGGATGTGATCTATGGGATGCACCCGGATCCTAAAAAACGTGCTGCAAAATCATACCAGACAAGCACAGCACCTGACTATACTAAAACTCAATCTGTATCTGTTTCCGGAGAACAAGTTCGCAGAACAAGTCTTTCATGGAAGACCATACTGTATGGATTGCTTGGCATCGTACTGATTGCAGCACTGATTATCTTTATTCCAAAATTAATTCATAAATCAAAATCAGAGATATCTGGAGGTGAAATTATTAAAAAAGCTATCGCAGTTCTTCCAGTAGCTAATCTCACCGGAAATCCCAATTTGCAGTATATTGCAGATGCCATTCAAGGAGACATTAGCGGGAAGCTTAATGGAGTTAGCAGTATTATTGTAAGACCAGATCAATCTACGTTACAATTCAGGAATAGTGAAGAGTCGGTTCAGCAAATAGCTAAGAAGCTAAGTGTAAATAACATAATTCAGTCTGCGATAAAGGGAACTGAAGACAATCTTCAGGTTGAGGTACGATTAATTGAAGCTTTTCCTGAAGAAAGGAACATTTGGAGTTCAATATTCATTTATAACTGGAATAGCATTAGTGAGATTTACCGTGATATTATAAATAAAATTATTGAAGCCGCCCAGATTAAACTGACAGTTCAGGAATCGAAAAACATGGCCATTGTTCCAAAGCACAATACAGATCTATTAAAAGCTTGTCAATTGGGAAACTTTTATATGAAGCAAATGACTCCGGAAGGATTTGAAAAAGGACTGAAATATTTTAATGAAGCTATGTCAATTGATCCTTTAGATCCATTGCCTTACCTTGGACTGGCACGTGGTTACGGCGAATCTCAACACGGAGCAGGTATTGGTATTGATGCCCCTAACCGTGCAAGAGACTATGCGCTTAAGGCACTTGAACTGGATTCAACACAGTCAGATGCGTATGCAATTCTAGGCCATTGGAGTATTTACCATGGCTGGAATTTTGATGAAGGTGAGAAGTATTTAAAACATGCCATTAAGTTGAATCCAAATGATGCGTTTGCGCACTGCCATTTAGGATGGTTATATTGTGCTTCTTTGATCCCTGGAACCCGTTATTCAAGAATCTATAAGATTGATGAAGCATTTGCTGAGATGAAAAAGGCAGTTGAAATATCTCCGACTGAAACTATATATCAGGGTTATTTGGCTTGGCTTTATCTTTTTGCAGGCCATTTCGAGGACGCAATAAACGAATCCCGTAAAACACTTCAGCTTGATCCGAATTATACAATGGCATATTTTGTTATGGGATCAGCATATGCAGAAATGGGAATGTATTATGAAGCAATTGAAACACATAAAAAAGGATTAGCGATAAGCCCTGACTACCAGGACGGGCTAGGTATTGCTTATGCGCGTGCCGGACAGAAGGACAAAGCTATGGAAATTGTCAGAGAGATGGAGAAATATATGGATTCATGGTGGTATGCCTGGGGTGTTGCTGAGATATATTCAGCACTGGGTGAAAAAGATAAAGCAATTGATGCCCTTGAAGTTGTATATAAACTAGGCGGTGATTTTACACCTTATATACAGGCTTGCTGGATCTTTAAACCACTATTTAATGAACCGAGATTTAAAGATATTGTGAATAGATTTAATTTTCCTAAATAAGTATTCCTGAAAAATATAATGACTTTAATTCTTTGCAAAACTTACTCAAAAAGCTAAATTTGAGAAAAGTTTCTTTTATGTCATTACAGGTCGAAGATCTTGAAGATCAGTCGAAATTCAGGCAAATTATTAAAGTCCCATACGAAGAGCTAGTGACATTTGTTCTCGATTATATCAGGAGAAAAT
>JBGOXH010000021.1:0-18111 GCA_041479075.1 Bacteroidia bacterium
AGACAAGCATTTCTCTGGGGCTGTTGAAAAAGTCCCTCTTTTACTATCTACCCCTAAATCCCCCCAGGGGGACTTACTGAAAAACAGAGAGTTAAAAAGCCCCCCTTGGGGGGTTTGGGGGTGAAACATGACTTTTTCGACGGTCCCAGTCGGAGGGAGGGTTAAAATGCAAAAAGAAAAAGATTAACAGCTAATTTGTTTTGTACTTAAACTTAATCTCTTTCAGCTCTTTATTTGATTCGACGATTTTCTTCTTCAGATTCTGCTTATAATTTATCACCTCTTTCAAAATTTTTTCATCACCGGTACCAATGATCTGTGCAGCCAGTATTGCTGCATTCTGGGCCGCATTAACACCTACAGTTGCAACAGGTATTCCGGGAGGCATCTGGAGAATGGAAAGAATTGAATCAAGTCCTTCAAGTGATGCATTAACCGGAACTCCGATGACAGGAAGCGGTGTCATTGAAGCAATAACGCCTGGTAAATGAGCCGCCATACCAGCTGCTGCAATAATCACTTTAATGCCTCTTCCTGCAGCTCCTTTTGCAAATTTTACAACCTCTTCAGGTGTCCTGTGTGCTGAAAGAGCATTTATCTCAAAAGGGATCCTGAAGCTGTTAAGAATCTGAGCTGCTTTCTCCACAACAGTCAGATCTGATGTGCTTCCCATTATAATGCTTACCAGAGGTTTCATATCAATTGTTTAAATTTAACTTCCTGATAAAAACAAAAATAAGCTATTATTTTCATATTTTCGCACCGGCTTGCAGTTCAATTAAATCCATTATGAAAGAAACAGTTTTACTTGATAAAAAATTTCATGAAATGATCTCAGGCAAAGTCATCAGCAAAAGAGTTGATGAGTTGGCTGAAATGATAAACCATGATTTTGCCGGAAAAGAAGTCGTATTTCTCGGAATTCTGAATGGTGCTTTCCTGTTTGCGGCTGATCTCTTTAAAAGAATTAACCTCAAGGCTCGAATTTCTTTTGTAAAGCTTGCATCCTATGAAGGAACAAGATCATCTGGTTCAGTTAAAGAGCTTATCGGCTGGAATGAAGATATTAAGAATACGCAAGTCATTGTAATTGAAGACATTGTCGATACCGGACATACGCTTGAAAGAATTGTGGGTGAGCTAAAGATAAGGAAAGTAGCCAGTATAAAAGTTGCAACTCTGCTTTTCAAACCAAAAGCCTATACGAAGAAAATTCCAATAGACTATGTCGGCTTCGAGATCCCAAATGATTTTGTAGTAGGTTACGGACTCGATTACGATGGCTATGGCCGTAACCTCCCTTCTGTTTATACTTTAGTTAAATAATCCCATATTCGTAATCTCTGATTCGTAATTAATATAGCAATGATAAATTTTCTGATTTTTGGTCCTCCCGGATCAGGCAAAGGAACCCAATCGGTAAGACTGGCCGAGAAATTTAATCTTACTCATTTTTCAACAGGCGACATGCTTCGTGCAGAAATAGCAGCAGGTACAGAGCTTGGTAAGAGAATGAGCTCAATTATGTCTAAGGGTGAACTTGTCCCCGACGAGGTTGTGATCGAAATGATAGCTGCAAAAATCGACAGCACAAAAGGATGTGCAGGGTTCCTGTTCGACGGCTTCCCAAGAACGGTAGCCCAGACTGAAGCTCTCGAAAAAATGCTGAATATCAGAGATATGAAAATCGACTGCATGCTTGTTCTGGATGTCGAACATGATGAACTTGTAAAAAGATTAATACTTAGAGCAGAACAATCTGGAAGACCTGATGACAAAGATCCTGCAGTCATTGAAAACAGGATTGATGTTTATAAGGCCAAGACAGAACCCATTATCGACTACTGCCGGAAAAGAGGGATCTATCAGCCTGTAAACGGTATGGGAACCATTGAAGATATTTTCAGAAGGTTGAGTAAGTTTATGGAAAAGCTGATTTAATAATTCTTATTAGTTAACAAATAAACCCTACCCCCGGCCCCTTCCTTTAAGCCTAAGGGAAGGGGAGCGAAAACTTAATCACACATAATTAATCACCCTTCCCTTATTGTTTAAGGGAAGGGTTGGGGAAGGGTTAAGAAGCAAAAAGAAAAAATATACAAATATGTCCGGATCCAATTTTGTCGATTATATAAAGGTATTCTGCCGCTCAGGGAACGGAGGCGCCGGATCAGCGCATCTCCGGAGGGAAAAATTTGTCCCAAAAGGAGGCCCCGATGGAGGCGATGGCGGAAGAGGCGGACATGTCATTCTGCGAGGGAACAGCCAGCTGTGGACATTGCTTCATCTTAAATATCAGCGCCACATCTTTGCAGGGCATGGAGGAGCGGGTGGTTCACAGCAATCGACAGGTGCAGATGGTAAAGATGTCTATATAGAAGTTCCTCTTGGAACTATTGCCAAAACCGGAGAAACAGAAGAGTTTATATTCGAAATTACTTCTCATGACGAGGAAAAAATTCTTTCAAAGGGAGGCAAAGGAGGGTTGGGGAATGTTCATTTTAAATCTTCAACCAACCAGACTCCACGATATGCTCAGCCTGGAGAGCCAGGTAGTGAAGACTGGTTCATCCTTGAGCTGAAAATACTTGCAGATGTAGGCCTTGTTGGTTTTCCCAATGCAGGAAAATCGACACTTCTGTCAGTTGTATCAGCAGCAAAACCTAAAATTGCAGACTACCCTTTTACAACCCTTACACCTAATCTGGGGATAGTGAGCTACAGGGATAATAAATCTTTTGTTATGGCTGATATTCCGGGGATAATTGAGGGTGCGCATGAAGGAAAAGGGCTGGGAATCAGGTTTTTAAGGCATATTGAACGAAATTCAATTCTTCTGTTTATGGTTCCTGCCGACAGTAAAAACATAGCAGATGAATATGAAGTTCTTATCAATGAGCTCAGAATGTATAATCCTGAACTGCTTGATAAAAAACGAGTGCTGGCAATCTCAAAATCAGATCTGCTTGATAAGGAACTAATGGATGAAGTAAGAAAGGAATTACCGGATCTTCCCAGGGTGTTCATTTCATCAGTCACCGGATTTGGCCTGGAAACGCTCAAGGATATGCTCTGGAAAGTCATGTCAAACTATTAAAGCTTTAAGTATGCTTGAACATATTGACCAGCAGCTTTTTCTCTTTCTGAATTCGATCAATTCACCTTTCTGGGATAAGATTATGTATGCCGTCAGCGGAAAGATCATCTGGGCACCGCTTTATCTTGCCATCCTGATTTACCTCGGAATTAAATATAAGAAGAGATTCCTGATAATTATACCATTTATTATAATTGCCGTAACACTGGCTGACCAGCTGTCAGTTCAGCTTTTTAAAAACGTATTTCATCGTTTACGCCCATGTCATGAGCCCGCTCTTACCGGAATGATACACCTTGTTAATGGACAATGCGGAGGCCTTTATGGTTTTGTATCGTCTCATGCATGTAATTCTTTCAATGTTGCACTACTCAGCCTTATGCTCGTTAAAAAAAGATGGTTCACAATCAGCATGATTTTGTGGGCTTCAGTGATTGGATATAGCAGAATATACCTTGGTGTGCATTACCCGGGAGATGTGATCTGCGGAGCGATAATAGGAGCGTTGATTGGATGGGGGTGCTATAAGCTGTATGAAGTGACTGATAGGAAAGTTCTTAAGAATTTTGAGTGGTTTAATTAATTATAAAAACGTTCAAGACCCCCTTTCCCGTTTCCCCCAAGGGGGAAAAGCTTGTAACTGTTCCTTCCCCCTTGGGGGAAGGTTAGGAAGGGGGTAATGATTCAGTAAGTTTAAGATAAATGCTCTGTCTCAATCTTCTCTCCACCAACCCCTTCTTCAACCTCGCTGCTGAAGAATACCTTCTTAAAAAAAGTACGGAGGTATACCTTATATTGTATATCAATTCGCCATCTGTTATTATCGGAAAGCACCAGGTTGCACATCGTGAAGCGGATACTGAATATGTTACAAGAAATAATATTCCGGTGATCAGGAGAATTTCCGGGGGTGGAACCGTTTTTCATGATCAGGGCAACCTGAATTTCACCTTTATTATTAACGGTAAAAAAGGCAGTCAGGTAGATTTCAGGAAATATACTCTTCCGGTAATTCAAGTTCTTTCAACACTTGGAGTTGAAGCAAAATTCGAAGGCAAAAACGATCTGAAAGTCAATGGATTAAAGATCTCCGGTAATGCCGAACATGTTTACCACGAGAGAGTTCTGCATCATGGCACGCTGCTTTTCAATTCTCAGCTTGATGTTCTGAGAAAAAGTTTAAGAGCAGATAAGTCGCATTATTCTTCAAGAGCTGTCTCGTCCAATCCTTCATCAGTGATTAACCTGAAAGAAATTATCTCAGGTGTAAAAGATATATCCGAATTCAGGCAACATATGCTGGAATATTTTCTGGATAAACCCGGGAATAAAATCTTTAAACTCTCTTCAGAGTCCGTAAATGAAATAAACTCACTGGCAGAAAAAAAGTTCAGGACATGGGAATGGAATTACGCCTATGGTCCTGAGTATCTTTTCAATAACAGTTTTGAATTAACAGGTAAACCTCATTCATGCCATCTGTCTGTTAAGGATGGAATTATTCGTGATTGTGAAATCAGGGGATCTGATGAAATGATTGCTGCAGGGAAGAAACTAATCGGCTGCAGGCACATGCCAAAGGATTTAATAAATATATTTAGCAGATTAATAAATAAAGATATTTTTGTGAAATGGATGTTCTGAAATCAATAATAGTCTGGTTTGTCGCAATAACTTTCATAATCATATTTTTCCCGATCATATTCATTGTATGGCTGGTTGTTCTGCCTTTCGACAGGAAACGTACTGTGGTTCACTGGATGCTGATATTCCATGCTATAACTGTTTCATATCTTGTGCCGATATGGAAAATTAAAATTGAAGGCAGAAAAAAAGCTGTAAAAGGGACCACATATATCATTATTTCAAATCACCAGTCGATACTCGATATATTACTTATAGATTGTCTCAGATACCGTTTTAAATGGATCTCCAAAATCGAAAATAAGAAAGTACCTATATTGGGCTTGTATATTAAAATGGCTGATTATATTACAGTTGACAGAGATGATAAAGAGAGTAAAGAAAGAATGCTGGTGGAATCACTTAAGCGTTTGGAAGATTGTACTTCTCTTATGTTTTACCCGGAAGGAACCCGTTCATCAGACAGTCAGATAGGCTTTTTTAAAAGAGGTGCGTTTCAATTAGCACTATCTGCAAATACTCCGATTCTTCCGATTCTGATTGACGGAACAGGTGATATTCTTCCCAAGCATGGATTTATTTTCGGGGGATTTCATAAAATATATATTAAAGTGCTTGATCCCGTAATGCCTTCTGCTTTTGGAACACAGGATTATGATGAGCTTGCAATGAAATTCCAGATGATGATGACTGATGCCCTACGGGAGCTCAGAAATGAAAAGAAAATCTGATGGCACACTCACCTTCATACCGCAGGATACTCCATAAAATGGGATATTACGATTACCAGCAGGGACTGATTTATCGGCATCTAAATCAGAAAAACGGATGGGACAGTCATCTTGAACGTTGCAGAAATTTTATTCTTAAAGCGATTGATCTGATTAATCCTGAAAAAATTACTGTATATGGCAGCGGATGGCTTCTGGAACTGCCTCTTGCAGAGATGGATGAACGTGTAAAAACTATTATCCTGGCAGATATTGTGCATCCTCCAGAGGTGATAAGTCAGACAGCGAAGCTGAAAAACGTGAAGCTTGTTGAAGAAGATGTCTCCGGCGGATTAATTGAAGAGGTGTGGAAAATAGCCGGGAAACGTACTTTTTTAAACAAACTGACATCTCTTAAAGAAATACTGATTCCTGAATATCAGCCTGTTGAAGATCCAGGTATGGTGATATCACTAAATATACTCACACAACTGGAAGTTCTTCCGGAGAAATTGTTAAGAAAAAAAACAAAAGCATCCGGTGATGAACTTACTGAATTTAAAAGGGAGATTCAGGAAAAGCATATCAGGTTTCTTAAAAATTATAAATCAGTCTTGATTACTGATTTCGCAGAGATCTTTACTGATTTGAAAGGTGGTGAAGTCGAACAAAAAACTATCGTTACAACTGTTCCTGATGGAAAGGTCAGGGAAGAATGGATTTGGGATTTTGATCTTTTACATGCAGACTACAATAAAAAGAGGTCAGTATTTAAAGTAGTCGCATTGATTTTATAATCACCTTTTATTAACATTTTGCTGACAATGTAATTGTCAATCAATCAGAAAAATATTCCCGCTCATGTCTTTTTGTCGCTTTGACTTGATTAAAAATCCGTCAAATTGTTGAAAAATTGCCGGAAGGCGACTGGTGTAAATAACTATATTTGCGCAAAATTTTTGCAAATGTCGGTCGTAGGATATTCCGAAGAGCATATTAAAACCCTTGAATGGAGAGAGCATATAAGGCTGAGACCCGGTATGTATATCGGCAAGCTTGGTGATGGCTCATCGCAGGATGATGGGATTTATGTTCTGCTGAAAGAGGTGATGGATAATGCCGTGGATGAATATATAATGGGTTTCGGGAAAAAAATTGATGTCTCGATTAACGGTAAGGAAGTAAGGGTTCGCGATTATGGCCGTGGTATTCCGCTCGGCAAAGTCCTTGATGCTGTTTCGAGAATGAATACCGGCGCAAAATATGATTCAAGAGCATTTAAAAAATCTGTCGGGCTGAATGGTGTCGGTGTAAAAGCTGTTAACGCATTATCGAGCAGGTTCATTATCAGGTCGATACGCGACGGACAGCTGAAGGTAAGCGAATTTGCAAATGGGGTTACCGTTAAAGATCACCAGATGAAGGCAACGACTGAAGAAAACGGTGTTGAAGTGATCTTCCAGCCCGATGAAGGGATGTTCGGCAACTACTTTTATATTTCAGAATACGTAGATTCATTGCTAAAAAACTACGTATATCTGAATTCAGGACTGGTTATAAATTTTAATGGTAATAAATTCTTTTCGAGGAACGGACTTGTCGATCTGCTGAACGAAAATATGAGCAAAGAGGGACTTTATCCTCTCGTTCACCTTAAGGGGGATGATATTGAAGTTGCATTTACTCACGGTGTGCAGTATGGCGAAGATAATTACAGCTTTGTGAATGGTCAGAATACCACACAGGGCGGTACTCACCTGATTGCCTTCAGGGAAGCTATTGTCAAAACATTCAGGGACTTTTACAAGAAGGAGTATGATTCATCCGATATACGATCGTCAATAATTGCTGCAATAAGCATTAAAGTAGAAGAGCCGATCTTTGAATCACAGACAAAGACAAAGCTCGGATCAAAAGATATGGGACCCGAAGGGCCATCTGTCAGAACTTTTATAACTGAATTCATTAAAAAACAGCTCGACGATTACCTGCATAAAAATCCTGATACTGCCGAAATAATTTTGAAAAAAATTCAGGATTCTGAAAAAGAAAGAAAAGCAATTTCATCTATCCAGAAGCTGGCCAGGGAGAGAGCAAAAAAGGTGAGCCTGCATAATAAAAAGCTGAGGGATTGCAGGATACATTATAACTCAAATGATTCAAACAAGCTTGATTCAACGATTTTTATTACAGAAGGAGATTCAGCAAGCGGTTCGATTACAAAGTCGAGAGATGTTGAAACGCAGGCAGTTTTCAGCCTCAGGGGAAAACCTCTTAACTCATTCGGACTCACAAAAAAGATTGTCTATGAGAACGAAGAGTTCAACCTTCTCCAGGCAGCTTTAAATATCGAGGATGGAATTGAAAACCTTCGTTACAATAATGTCGTTATTGCAACAGATGCTGATGTCGATGGAATGCATATCAGGCTTCTCCTTCTTACATTTTTCCTGCAGTTCTTCCCCGACCTTGTCAGAAAAGGTCATGTCTATATTCTTCAAACACCCCTCTTTCGCGTAAGAAATAAGAAGGAGACAAAATATTGCTATACTCCTGATGAAAAAGTCAAGGCTATCAAGACTCTTGGACCAAATCCGGAAATCACAAGATTTAAAGGATTAGGTGAAATTTCACCGGATGAATTCAAGCATTTCATCGGAAAAGACATGCGGCTTGAACCTGTCAGAATGAAAAAGAATGACACTGTCAATGGTTATCTTGAATTCTATATGGGTAAGAATACTCCTGAGCGACAGGATTTTATAATTGAGAACCTGAGAATTGAAGAGGATAAAGCTGAAGAGGAAGTTGTAAAATAATTATAGGGAAACTACAGGTGTGATTATGGAAGATGCTGAACTTGAGACCGGAAAACCTGAAGGAGGTGAAGAGATTTCCCAGGGACCTGTTGCCCTTCATTCGGTAACAGCTCTGTCGGGAATGTACCAGAACTGGTTCCTCGAATATGCTTCGTATGTAATTCTTGAACGTGCAGTCCCTGAGATTAATGACGGACTCAAACCTGTTCAGCGGCGCATTCTTCATTCAATGAAGAGAATGGATGATGGCCGCTTCTGCAAAGTTGCAAATATAATCGGGCATACCATGCAGTTCCATCCTCATGGTGATGCCTCAATTGGCGATGCTCTGGTACAGCTCGGAGAGAAGGATCTTCTGATCGATACTCAGGGTAACTGGGGCAATATCCATACGGGCGATGGTGCAGCTGCACCCCGTTATATTGAAGCAAGGCTTTCAAAATTTGCACTTGATGTTGTCTTTAATCCTAAGACAACTAAATGGAAGCTTTCATATGACGGGCGAAATAAAGAACCTGTCACATTGCCTGTTAAATTTCCTTTGCTTCTTTCACTTGGTGTTGAGGGAATTGCAGTCGGATTGGCTTCAAAAATATTACCGCATAATTTTATTGAACTTATCGATGCCACAATAGATTACCTCCAGGGGAAAGAATTTACGATCTACCCTGATTTTCCGACCGGTGGACTTATTGACGTATCTAAATATAATGACGGACAGAGGGGTGGTATTGTTAAAGTAAGGGCAAAGATCGAAAAAGTTGACAAGAAAGAGCTGATAATCACCGAGATACCTTTTGGAAAAACAACTTCATCCCTTATCGAATCCATTATAAAGGCTAATGAAAAGGGGAAGATCAAGATCAGGAAAATCGACGATAATACAGCAGCAAATGTTGAGATAGTGATCCAGCTTATGCCGGGGGTTTCACCTGATATGACCATCGATGCGCTCTATGCATTTACCGATTGTGAATATTCCATTTCACCAAATACATGTGTCATTTCAGAAAGCAAGCCTGTGTTCATGGGTGTCACTGATATACTGAAACATTCTGCCAACAGAACGGTTGAATTGCTGAAAAATGAACTGGAAATCAGGAAAGGTGAGCTTCAGGAAGAGTGGCACATGTCATCACTCGAAAAGATATTTATTGAAGAGAGAATATACCGCGACATTGAGGAGTGTGAAACATGGGAGGCTGTTATTGAAGCTATTGAGAAAGGTCTTAAGCCATTCAAAAAGAGATTATTAAGAGAGGTCACCCGAGATGATATCATTCAGCTTACCGAGATAAAGATCAAGAGGATATCAAAATATGATTCCAAAAAAGAAAATGAACATATTAAAGGTATTGAAATAGAGCTTGAAGAGGTAAAGAATCATCTTCGCAATATTATTCCTTTCACAATAAATTATTATAAGCAGATAAAGAAAAAATATGGAAAAGGAAGGGAGAGAAAAGCCGAGATCAGGAACTTTGATACCATTCGTGCTGCCAAAGTAATTGCGAACAATGCCAAATTATACGCCAACTTCAAGGAAGGATTCATCGGTACCGGACTGAAGAAAGATGAGTTTGTATGCGATTGCTCCGACATCGATGATATAATAGCTATCCGGAAAGACGGGGTTTACCAGATTACCAAAGTGGCAGAAAAAGTATTTATAGGGAATGATATTATATATGCGCAGGTCTTCCTGAAAAACGACGAACGCACCATCTATAATATTGTTTACCAAGATGGTAAGGATGGTCCGCTTCTTGCAAAGAGATGCGCAATTACCGGGCTTACCCGCGACAAGGAATATAATCTCACCAGAGGTAAAGCTGGTTCAAAAATTGTATATTTCAGTGCAAACCCCAATGGTGAGGCTGAAGTAATAAAAGTCTATCATAAGCCTAAAGCCCGTCTGAAAAAGCTGGAATTTGAATTTGATTTCGGACAGCTTAACATCAAGGGAAAATCCTCAATGGGAAACATTCTTACGAAGAATGCAGTACATAAAATTGCTTTGAAGGAAAAAGGTCTCTCAACTCTGGGTGGCAGAAAAATTTGGTTTGATGATGCGGTTTTCAGGCTTAATGTTGACTCGCGAGGAGTATATCTGGGTGAATTCAGCGGTGATGACAAGATACTTGTAATAACCAAGAACGGATTTTTCAGACATACCGGATTCGACCTGTCGGGCCATTTTGAAGATAATATACTTGTTATAGAAAAATTCAGACCAGGCAAGGTATATTCAGTTATTTACTGGGATGCAGAGCAGAAATATTATTACCTAAAGAGATTCAATATTGAGGAATCTGAAAAGCCCCAGTGTTTCATAAATGAACATCCTGAATCAAAGCTGATCAGCATCACTGAAGTTGAATACCCCCGTTTCGAAATTCAGTTTGGGGGCAAACATAAAAACCGCGACAACGAAATAATTGAAGTAGCAGAATTTATCGGAGTAAAAAGCTATAAAGCCAAAGGAAAAAGATTAACCAGTTTTATGGTTGATAATATCCATGAAATAGAGCCTGTTATTAAAAAGGAGAGTACATCTCCTGTAATTGAGAAAGATGATGAAGATGAATCACAGCATCCTGTAAAAGATGATCCTGCTCAGATGAAGCTCGAATTATAATGACCGGGAAGAGACTTGTTTATATCATCGGTTTTATGGGAAGCGGCAAATCGACCGCCGGGAAAAAATTAGCTGCTTCACTTGAATGGACATTCATTGATCTTGACAGGAAAATTGAAGAAAAGGCTGGTAAGACTATTCCCCAGATTTTCGCTCAGGACGGCGAAGACCAATTCAGACAGATTGAAACAGACGTTCTAAAAAGCGTAAAAGGACTGACAGAAACTATTATTTCAACCGGAGGTGGAACCCCCTGCCATGGTGATAATATGGATTTAATGCTTGAAACAGGACTGACAATTTATTTGAAAATGACCCCACAGCAACTAACGAACAGGCTTCTGGAGTCGACCGGCGAAAGACCCCTGATTAAAAATATACCTGATGATCAGCTTTTTGGGTTCATTGAAAAGAAATTGTCTGTCCGCGAAAAATGGTATGCCAGGGCAAATATTATTATCGAAGGTATTAATCTTGATATCAATCGCTTACATTCACTTATAAAAGCAGATCTCATAAACTAAGCTGCTTTCTCATTTTAAACATTGTTAAGTCGGACATCTATACTTTTTGACTTTTAGTCAAAAAAAGGAGATGATATTATTTAAAAGTAATATTAAATCACTAATTTAGTAAACGTTTAAAATATATAGAGAACTCTATGAAGGACAGATTGTTTAAACTCCTGGGAATTGAATCCGGTGAGGAGTCATTGGTATCTATGTTACTTACCCAATCTGTTTTTCTTGGAATTTTTTTTGGTGCATTTGACATTAACGCGCATTCACTCTTCCTATCGATCTTTGATGAAAAAATGATGGCCAAAGGATACGTCGTATCAGGCCTGGCAGGAATTATACTGACATTACTCTATACCAGTTTTCAGAGACGGGTGCCGTTCAAAAATTTTGCTGTTGCCAATCTTATTTTTGTTACAATCCTGACCTTGCTCTTATGGATTATCCTGATGATAAATCCGGCAAAATGGGTGATCTTCTCAGTGTTTATAATGCTAGGTCCGCTTAACATCCTGGCGATGCTCGGTTTCTGGGGAACAGTAAGCCGGTTGTTTACACTGCGACAGGGAAAACGTTTGTTTGGACTCGTCGATGCAGGTCTGATACTTGGTATAATCATCAGCTGTTATGCAATTCCGGTTTTACTGTCACTTAATTTCAAAGCACATAACATTTTGCTGATCAGTGCTGCAGCGGTTTTTACAAGCACCATTGTACAGATCATTATAGGGAAACGTTTTAACCTCGCTTCCGGAAAAAGTGAAAAGGAGACAGAAACTGTTGTAAAAAAACGTTCCGTACTTACTGTCTTCAGGGAAGATCCTTATGTAAGGGTGATGGGATTGTTTATCGCTCTTTCAGTTATGACAGCCTTTTTTGTCCAGTATTCATTCATGGCAGTCACCAGGGAGCAATACCCGCTGGAAGAAGATATGGCACGTTTCCTCGGACTCTTTACCGGAAGTATGATGATCTTCACCCTGCTGATCAAATTACTGGTTTTCTCATATCTCATTAAGAACTACGGATTAAGAACCTGTCTTGCCATTTCGCCTATTCTTGTCGCATTCTTTACTCTTATTGCTCTGATTATAGGGCTGTTAAAAGGTTATACACCTGCTGCCGGACCCGGATTCATGCTCTTCTTCATGCTTCTTGCAATGAACCGTCTCTTTTCCAAATCTCTTAAAGATTCAATTGAATCGCCTTCATTTAAAGTAATATATCAGACCATTGACGAAAAAATGCGTTATGAGGTACAATCTGGTATGGATGGTACTGTCAATGAGGTAGCAGCTTTAACATCTGGGCTTATTCTTGCAGGGCTGGGTATTCTCAGTTTTATTAAACTCATTCATTTCTCAATTGTATTATTCTTCATTACGGTTTTGTGGGCATTTGTAGCTTTAAAATTATATTCAGGATACAGGAATTCCATCAGGAAAGCTCTTGAAACTGGAAAGGAGAGCCGGTTAAAATCTGATGTCAAACCGGGAGAAACAAATCTGATAAACAGATTTTCAGCTGGGCTGGCTTTCAAGAATAATTATTTTAATCTTATTTCGGGTGATCTTACGAGTCTTGGGAAAAACAACAATAACCTGTTCTTTAATAATATACTTGATCACGCTGAAGCCAATAAAGATATCAATCTGTTACCGGTGCTGAAAAAAATCTCTTCTGATAAAGCTGCTGACAGGGAAACACAGGAACGATCGGCAAAAATCACTGAAAGTCTTGAACTGCTTCTTTCTACAGATCTGGGGAAGGATAATAAATTACTTAATACACGAAAGATACTGGCCGATTCAAGACAGCCGCAGGTTACTCAGATATTAAGACTTCTGAGAGATAATTCCCTTGAATCGAAAACAAACGGGATCTATATGATCGGGAAATTCAAAATGACCGAAATGTTACCCGAAGTGTGCGGATGTCTTAATGTTCAGGGACTTAGAACTCATGCAACAAATGTTCTCAGGAGTTTTGGAAAGGATGCGGATGAAGAGTTAAGCAGGTTTTATATGGTTTCTTCAGGGAATGTCAATATAAGCAAAACAATTCTCCGTCTGCTCGGCGAGAAGTGCAATGATGAAAACCAGAGTTTCCTTTTTTCCAGGTTATGGTCAAACTCCCGCCAGATAAGAGAAGTTGCCCTCAAGAATTTAATTGATTGTGGCTTTAAATCTTCTCAGGAGGATAAAGATAAGCTCCACCAGGTAATATCTGATATCGTGGGAATTATGGTCTGGAATCTGTCTGCGAAGATAAGCATCAAGAGAAAAGAAGATACTCTTCTTCTTGAAGCATTAGAAAAGGAAATTATAAGATGGAATGCATTTCTTTTTAATGTTCTGTCGATAACCTATGATTCAGGATCAATAAAAAGAATCAGCGAAAATCTTGAGAGTGGTACTGTTGAAAGTGTCAACTATGCTCTTGAGATGATTGATATAGTTATTGATGAATCAATTAAGCCAAAATTAATTCCGCTCCTCGATGTTATTCCCGATGAAGATAAAGTAAAGAATCTTTATCAATTTTATCCGGGAGAAATTCCGGATTACAAAAATCTTATCGAAGATATTATAAACCGTGATTATAATCTTCTGGGAATCTGGATCAGAGCCTGTGCTATCAGGAATCTGTCTGAAATCGAAACAGAAAGTCTGGTTGAATCTATTGTTGCACTTCTCTTTAGTCCCGAAGCAATTCTGCAGGAAGAATCAGCCAGATTACTTGCAAGGTCAGGGAGGGAATTGTACACGTCGGCAAGTGCAAGAATACCGGTACATGTGAAAAACCGGCTCGATAAGATAATCAGGGGCGAAACAAACCAGGAAGAACTGATTTATGAAAAAGTCAGGTTCCTTTCCTCATGCATTAATAAAATAAGTGAAGATGACTTACTGTTTTTAGCAGAAGAATTGAAGTTTACGAAAAAAATTGATCATCCAGATTCAGAATCAAAAGGTAGCTATATTTTATGGTCAGGAGAACCGGGAAATGTCGAAATAATTCATGAATCACAGAAACTATCTGTTCGGCAGGGAATCAGCGATAAATTTTATTACCTGCCTTTGAGTACAGTTGAAGAATATCATTTTAATTCGCCTGAACAATCTGTTCATATTTTAAACTATATAGAAATAAACGAGAAATAATCCTGGCAAGAATGGCAAAAGGTAGAATAACAACCATATTCAAACAATTGATACTCAATGTTGTAATACCAACATTGCTTGCACTGCTCGCTTTTGCCATAATCAATTTCGTGCGTACACGTTCAATTCTTGCAAAGCACACAGCAGAAAAAAACCAGCTTCTATCTAATGAAATAACAAAAATCCTGAAATTTCAGGATGTTGCATTTAAGTTGATAGAAGAAGAGCTTGATAACAGATTAAAGTCCTATAGTAACCTGCTTGTTGATAAATATTTTTCCAACACAGATAATATTGAAGCTCTGAAATTAAGAGAGATTGCCAACCAGATAGGAATGGATCCTGCAAATGAGGATATATATATAATAAGGAGAGACGGAATTGTAGTAAACACAACATTCCAGCAGGACTTTGGTTCCAACCTTTATAAATATGGTGAGAAATTTCAAAATTATCTGCTCGATATTTTCAGAAATAAAGAATTTGTCGCTGATCTGTTTACAATGGAAGCTAAAACAAAGCGGCCAAAAAAATATACTTATCAGCCTACAAAAGACAGAAAGTATATAATCGAGCTGGGAGCGTATTCAAAGAAAGCAGATGAAATTGTTCAGATAATTGAGGAAACAAAAAAAGAGATAAAAAATGAATCAAAAGATATCATGGATTTGGAATTGTTCCTTATGGCTGATGAACCTTTCAGCATGAATAAAAATGCCAAGACAATCAAGCATCAGTCAAATATTCTTCTTGGATCTTTTAAAAACCGCGATACAACGCTTATTGAGAGAAATACCATCCTTAAAGATACAACTATTAATGGACGGAAGGTAACCATGAGAGATACAACCTTTAAAGAGCTAAATCCAAAAAAATGGTTCCAATATCGATATATATATGTAGAACGTTCAGCATCAAATCTATATAAAGGATCAGTAATCAGGATAATTTCTGATTTTACCAGACAAAAAACCCTGTTCAGGAAAGAGGCTGCTATATTCATCGGGATATTTGGGATTTCAATGCTACTGGTAGCATATCTGATTTATCGCAAGACCCGCGTGATTACAATGCCAATTAAAAAACTTGTTGAAAATGTTGACAGGATTACTAATGGTAATCTCAGGGAGAGAGCAGAGGTTATTGGTAACAATGAGATCACAAGGCTTTCCGAAAAATTCAATATGATGATTGCCCAGCTTGAAAGCTATTATTATGAACTTGAAGAAAAGGTGAAAGAGAGAACTCTGAAAATTGAAAAGCAGAAAGAGGAAATTGAAGAGCAGAAAAAACATATAACCGACAGCATATATTATGCCCGCAGAATACAGAATGCTATACTTCCATCATTCAAGCTTGTAAGTTCACATCTGAAAGACTATTTTGTTCTTTATTTACCAAAAGATATTGTAAGCGGAGATTTTTACTGGGTTCATGAGACCGACGGTTTATTCATGCTGGCAGCTGTTGATTGTACAGGCCACGGTGTTCCGGGAGCCTTTATGTCAATTGTGGGATTCAACCAGCTCAACCATGCTGTTACAGTTAAAAAAGCAAGAACGGCAAGTATCATTCTTGATGAGCTGAATAAAGGAGTTATCGCAACCCTGAATGAAGATAAAACCGAAGGCTCAATTAAAGACGGGATGGATATGTCACTTTGCATCCTGAACCCTAAATCGCGGAAAGCGGAATTTGCCGGGGCGAACAATCCCATGTACCTAATTAGAAATAATAAATTAATCAAATACAAGGCCGATCATTTCCCTATAGGAGTATTTGAAGGAACAAAACCACAATTATTTACAAACAATGAAATTGATCTTGCAGAGAATGATTGTTTGTATCTTTTCTCCGACGGATATGCTGATCAGTTTGGTGGACCTGATGATAAGAAATTCATGTACAAAAAATTTGAAGAGCTTCTTCTGGAGGTGCATGCTAAACCTATGGAAAAGCAGAAAGAGATTCTTACCACCAGATTTCTGGAATGGAAAGGTGACGATGATCAGATTGATGATATCCTTGTTATGGGTATTAGAATATCATAAGTCAATATATTTTTAATTATGGGATCAAAAAGTGAGACCCGGAATTTCAATCCCTTCCCAGGGCTGAGACCATTTGCTCCGGAAGAAAGTGACCTGTTCTTCGGACGTGAAGTGGAAAGCCGGGAAGTCATGGAAAAACTCCTTAATAACCGTTTCATAACTGTAATAGGAGCTTCAGGAAGTGGTAAATCGTCACTGATCTATTGCGGTGTTTTACCAAAGATCAGGGACCTGGGACAAAAAGAATCTGCATTATGGAGGATTATAATGTTCAGGCCGGGAAATAATCCGTTTGTAAATCTCGGAGAAGCTATTGCAGAACATGTTATGGAAACAGGGTTGGGGAAGATCGAATTAGACCCCCTGCTTCTGGATATGCATTTAAATTCTGATGGTATAACTTATGCTCTTAAGAAGAATCTGATCAAGGGTAATGATAAGGTGCTTCTTGTTATTGATCAGTTTGAAGAATTATTCAGATACAGTACTTTAAGTGCAGGAGGAGCAAAAGGAGTCCATGCTGCCGAATTTATGTCGAAAATAGTCAGTGCAGTCAGACAGCCTGATGCCAATATTTTTACAATAATAACCATGCGCTCCGATTTTATTGGAGAATGTGCACATTACCAGGGACTTACACAGCTGATTAATAACAGCAACTATCTTGTACCCCATATGGACAGGGAGAATTACCGGCAGGCAATCGAAAGTCCTGTAAAATATGCAGGAGCAACAATTGAGCAAAAACTGGTTGAGACAATTCTCGATGATATAGGCGACAGAACAGATCAGTTGCCGGTATTGCAACATGCCCTGATGAGAACCTGGACATACTGGCAGGAACTTGATGAACCGGAACAGCCTATAAGCTTTACCGATTATGATGCTGTCGGAACTATGAGCGATGCAATGTCGAGACACGCTAACGAAGCCTTCGAAGAGCTTAATCCCCGCGGTAAAGAGATTTGTGAGAAGATGTTTAAGACTATTACCGAGAAAGGAACAGATAATAAAGGCATCCGGCATCCTTCAAGTGTCACTATAATCAAGTCGGTAATTCAATGTACCAGCGAAGAGCTGTTTGATGTGGTTGAAAAATTCAGAATTCCTTCCAGATCTTTTATAACACCCAGGCAGGATATTCCATTAAGCGACGGATCAATAATTGACTTATCTCATGAAAGCCTGATGCGATTATGGGATCGACTCAGGGAATGGGTCGAGAACGAAGCAGCTTCGGTGCAAATGTATCTGCATTTATCAGAAGCATCAGCCATGTACCAGCAGGCAAAGACAAGTCTTCTGAGGCCTCCGGATCTTCAGCTTGCCATAAACTGGCGCGACCAGCAAAAACCAACTCTTACCTGGGCTCAGAGATATGACCCGGCATTCGAGAGAGCGATGGTTTATCTCAGGACAAGTGAAAAAGTATATCTCGACGAGGAAGAAGCAAAAATACGTTTGCAGAAA